>JACZYI010000021.1 GCA_022571175.1 Pseudomonadota bacterium | reverse complement strand
CATCAGATAGGCTCTGCCAAGGATAAGGGGAGTCATAAAGCACATGGTCAAGAGCGAACAGAAGGAGAGGGTTCATATCAAAGCCCTTTTTGCCCGCGCGCTTGAGCACCATCAGGCCAGCAATCTGGACGCAGCAAAAAAGGCTTATCAGGAAATCCTGGAGCTGGATCCGTCCCATCTGGCTGCCAATGGCAATCTGGCGACTATATTTGCCCAGAGCGGCGCGCTGGAAGCTGCCTTGCCCATGTACGAGCGGGTGATTGCACTTCGCCCTGACCATCTGGATGCTTATAACAACAAAGCCTTGTGCCTCAAAAAGCTGGAGCGGCATGAAGAAGCACTTGGGGTCTATGATCAGGTGATCGCTCTTGCCGGTGATAACTCGATGGCGCTCGAGAAAAAAGGATTAGCACTGGAGGAGCTTGACCGATCGGAGGAAGCTCTCGAGTGTTATGACCAGGCGCTTGCCATTGATCCTTCTTTTGTTGGGGCTCAGGTCAGTCGCGGTAATCTGTTGCAGGATTTGGGACAGCCTGAAGCCGCTCGGGAATGTTTTGAAAAACTCCTCAGCGCATCGCCCCGGAATGCAGATGAAATGATCGGCAAGGCGGTGGCCCAGCAGAAATTGGGGAAAAGCGAAGATGCCATTAAAACCTGCCGGGCGGCACTGGAGCTTGATCCCTTGAACGGCGATGCTCACGCAAATTTGGGCGTTATATTAAAAGATCTCGGGTGCCATGAGGAAGCCATGAGCGTTTATGACAAGGCCATGGAACTTAATCTTGAAAACAAGACCGTGCGCTTTAATCGCGCCATCCAGATGTTGACCATGGGGCGGTTTGAAGAGGGCTGGAAGGAATTTGAATGGCGGCTAAAACGAAAGGGTGTTCCGAAACCCCAGCATGATATTCCCCGTTGGCAGGGAGAAGATTTAAATGGCAAACGCATTTATGTGGAGGCCGAGCAGGGCTTCGGCGATATAATCCAGTTCCTGCGCTATATTGAACCATTGAAGAAGGCTGGTGCCACCATCATTTTCGGCGGTGCCAGGAGACTGGTTCCGCTCAGCAATCTGGTCTCTGGCATTGACGAGAGGGTCACTCAGGGGGATGCCATACCCAGGGCTGATTATTATAGTCCACTTATGAGTCTGCCCTTTGCCCTGAAGGATGCCCCGCCTGGAACCGTTCCCGTGACCATACCCTATATGAAACCCATCGCGGGTTTGGTGGAAAAATGGCGGAAAAAATTACCCCAAGGAGAAGGTTTGCGGGTTGGCATCGCCTGGCAGGGCAATCCATCCTATTATTATGATTATGTGCGCTCCATTCCGCTCAGGTTTTTTGCGCCCCTCATTGCCACCGAAGCTGTGCAGTTTTTCAATCTGCAAAAGGGTTTTGGGGCCGGACAACTGGAAAGCTGTGGTTTTGGCAACCGCATAACCGATTTTGGGGATGAACTTGATGCCGAGGCCGGTCCTTTTATGGATACAGCCGCGATTCTGGCTAATCTGGATCTGGTAATTGCCAGCGATTCTGCCGTTCCCCATCTGGCGGGAGCCATGGGCCTGCCGGTTTGGATGCTGGTATCCACGCCTGCGGACTGGCGCTGGGGGCTTGAGGGGGAACAAACCTGCTGGTATCCCGGCATGAGACTGTTCCGCCAGAAAAAGACCGGGAGCTGGCGAGAATTGATGGAGCGTGTGCAAAAGGAGCTACTCTCCCTTCTGGAAGAGCGGTCGGATAAGGGATAATCCGGTCCTTGTTTTTTGTGCCTTGCGCAGGCCAGCCAACACCACACCCCTTTTATTCGAGCATGCGGCGTGCTTAAATGATTCTCTTGATCTTTGTGGGGATGGGCGCGGTCTGAATTTAAGAGGTCGGCTGCGCCCACATAAAATTGGGGAACATTGATGACCGGAGACAAACCAAAGGGTTCCCGTGCCATTGCGCTCGTCGGACCCTACCATTCTGGAAAAACCAGCCTGCTTGAATCGATTTTGTCCATAACCGGCTCCGTCCATCGGAAGGGCGAGGGTATCAGGGTTTTTGGAGATTCCTCTGCCGAAGCCAAGGAACGCGAGATGGGCGTTGAGGCAAATTTTGGCCATACCAAATTTATGGAAGACGATTATTATTTTATCGATTGCCCTGGCTCACTGGAGTTTCTCCAGGAGTCTCTGAGCGTTCTGAAAGTGGTTGATGCCGCGATCATCGTGGTTGAGCCCGATGAGAGTAAAATCGCTTCGCTGGCACCGCTCCTGAATAGTCTTCAGGAACAGAATATTCCCCGCATTGTGTTCATCAACAAGGTGGATCATGCCACCGGTTCGGTCCGGAATTTTGTCTCCAGGCTTAACGAAATTTCCAAAGCACCAATTGTACTGCGCGAGCTTCCCTTGCGGGAGGGCGAAGAGGTAGTGGGCTATGTGGACCTGGCCTCCAAGCGTGCTTATCACTATGGCAAGCAGGAAGCCTCCAAACGCATCGATTTGCCCGAGGGCGAGACTGACCGTGTGGCCCAGGCGCGCTATGAAATGCTGGAAACGCTGTCTGATTTTGATGATGCCCTGATGGAGCAGCTGCTCGAAGATATTGATCCGGATAATGCAGATGTTTTCAGCGACCTGGCCAAAGATATGGCTGATGGCCTGATTGTGCCAGCTCTCATGGGTTCGGCCATACAGGATAATGGCACTTTCCGGTTGCTCAAATTACTGCGTCACGAAGCGCCGGGCATTGAAAATACCCAGGCCCGCCTGAATATCGGTGAAGGCGGAGCTCTGGGCCTGGTGGTCAAAACATTGAACACGGCCCACGGCGGCAAACGATCCCTGGTTCGGGTTTTGAGGGGCAGCTTTAAGGATGGGGAGACTGCCAATGGCGAGCGAATTTCGGGCATGACCGCCATGCAGGGTGATGAGGGCGAGAAACGAACCACTGCAGAGACAGGTGATCTGCTGGCTTTTGGCCGCATGGAAAAAGTAAAAACCGGCGATGTGTTGACCACTAATGGCTCAGCCGATGGTGATCTGAGCTTGCCGGTCCTGCCTCCGGTTTATGCCCTGGCCATTGAGATTGAAAACCGGAACGACGAGGTGAAACTCGCAACCTCTCTGGTGAAGATTGTTGAGGAAGACATATCCATTACCTTTGCCCAGCACGACGACACCCATGAAATGGTGATGGAGGGGCAGGGTGAAATTCATTTGAAAGTCGCCATCGACCGGCTCAAAAGTCGCTATGGCCTGGGGGTAAAGTCTCGTAAACCCCGCATCCCCTACCAGGAAACTATCCGCAAGAAGATAACCCACCACGCGCGATATAAAAAGCAATCCGGTGGTCACGGCCAGTTTGGCGATGTAGTTGTAGAGATTGAACCCTTGAGCCGGGGGGAGGGGTTTAGATTTGAGCAGCGGATTCATGGTGGTTCGGTGCCACGCCAATATATTCCAAGTGTGGAAAACGGTGTGAAAGCCTATTTGAAAAAAGGCCCGCTTGGTTTTCCGGTGGTGGATTTGCTGGTGGTGTTGATCGACGGAAAATATCATGCGGTGGACTCGTCCGACATGGCGTTTCAAACTGCCGGACGCATGGCCATGTCCGAGGGACTGCCGGAGTGTAGGTCGGTGCTGCTGGAACCGGTGATGAAGGTGAAAATTTTTGCACCATCCGAATATAACGCCAAACTCAATTCTCTGGTCTCCACCCGGCGGGGGCAGCTTCTGGGGTTTGATACACGTGCCGGCTGGTCTGGTTGGGATGCGGTTGAAGCCATGATGCCGCAGGCGGAAATGGCCGACATGATCCTGGAGTTGAGATCGGTCACCGCTGGAACCGGCACCTATGAATTTGAATATGACCATATGGCAGAACTTTCCGGACGTGATGCCGATCAGGTTATTGAAGCCCGCAAGGAGGAACTGGCTGGCTAGAGATCGTTCAGAGGAGGAAAAATCATGCGCGCGCTATTGGTGATAGTTATGCTGGCATTGTTTCCCGCAGTGGCTAAGGCACAGAGCATGGAACAAGGGTCTCATTCTCTGGTCGATCTGTCTCATGCCTACAACCAAGAAACACTCTATTGGCCCACCTCACCCACTCGTTTCGAGCATGATGAACTGGCCTTCGGCATAACGCCCGGTGGCTGGTTTTATTCTGCTTACAGCTTTTCCATGCCCGAACATGGCGGCACCCACATTGATGCTCCCATGCATTTTGCCGAAGGCAGGTGGGCGCTGGACGAGATTCCGCTGGAAACCCTGATCGGCACAGCGGTGGTGATTGATATCAGCCACCTCATCGGCGATGATGCTGACTATCGGCTAAGCCTGGCAGATGTGCTCGCTTTTGAAGCAAAACATGGTCAAATTCCGGAACACAGTATCCTGCTACTGATGACGGGCTGGTCCGAGCGTTGGCCCAATGCCAGGGACTATCTTGGCGACGATACCCCAGGGGATGCCAGCAATCTTCATTTTCCGGGCTTTGGTGAGGACGCCACCCGTTTTCTGGTGGAAGAACGGCGGGTAAAAATGCTCGGCATTGATACCGCCTCAATCGATTACGGCCAGTCTGCGGATTTTCCGGCCCACCGTATCGCCTATGAGGCCAATGTGCCCGGCTTGGAAAATCTGACCAATCTGCATTTACTGCCGGTCATAGGCGCCATGATTGTGGCCTTGCCCATCAAGATTGAGGGCGGCTCGGGCGGTCCGGTCAGGGTGGTGGCCATGTTGCCTTGATGTGCCGTGCAGAGTGGGGGATAATTTAAAGAAACCTCGAGGGGAGCTCATATGTCCGAATTTTCGAAATTTTACACTTGGTTATTTGTGTTGGGCGCATTGCTGATCACGGCGGGCCTGGCGATGGCACAAGATCAGCCTACACGCTCCATCGAGCTTGTGGCCGGTGATCTCTATCGTTTTCAGAATAATGCCCATTACGGGGTTTTCTTTGTCACCGATGAGGGAGTGGTTCTGGTCGATCCCATAAACACCAGTACGGCAGAATGGGTGAAGGCGGAAATCAAGTCCCGCTTTGACCAGGATGTGATTTATGTCATCTACAGCCACGATCATGCGGACCATACCTCGGGGGGTGAGGTGTTTGCCGAGACCGCGACATTTATTTCCCATATCAATGCGGCCGGGAAAATTGAGGCGAGTGGTCGCAGCGCGGTGCCGGATGTGGTGTTTGATACTCATCTGGGAATGAATGTGGGCGGAAAAGAAGTCTGGCTCTATTTTCCAGGCAAGAGCCATTCGGATAATCTGATCGTTGTCCATTTTCCGGCTGAAAGAGCCTTGTTTGTGGTGGACGTGGCAGCTGTCCGGCGTCTGCCCTATCAAAGCTTTGGTGATTATTACTTCCCTGATACCCTCGAGGCGCTCACCGCAATCGGGCAAATAGATTTTGATATTCTGGTGCCGGGCCACGGCAGCCTCGGTGTGAGGCAGGATCTTTTGGATCATCACAGTTATTTGGCCGAACTTTACCAGGAGATTGTGACTGCCCTTGAAGAGGGACTGGACCTGGAGCAGGCAAAAACCCGGATCACCATGTCTGACTATCGCCACTGGGGGCAGTATGAAAACTGGTTACACCTGAATGTTGAAGGGCTTTATCGAATATTGTCAGCACCGTAAAACACACCTAAAGGGAGAGAAAGATCGGACTTGGTATCAACCAGCCCGTTTGCTTAACTCCCTCATAATAATAATAAAATCGTACCAAATCAGTGGTTTGGTCATCTTGGTTTGTCCTCGGGGGGGAATTGGTTTGTCTGTGATAACCGGCTTTCAGCTGGGCGATGATTTTCTCGCCCACTACAGGACGCTTTGTTGTCCTGAGGAGTTCAGTGCACCTCGTCACAAAGGAGGTTTTGATCCTTCCAGTGTCAAGTCCCTCCTGCCCCATTTGTTCGTGAAAGAAATACCCTATGATGATGACCTGCAGGTGCGGCTTCAGGGCGAATATCTGGTGAAATTGCTCGGCCCGGTACATCAGTACGTTAATGTATATGACCGGTTTGAACCCTGCCCCAAAAAAACACATATCCAGTTTATAAAAACTGTATTGGAGACGCCGGTGGCAGGTGTTTTGCACCGGTCACCTGATACACCGGAAGGAAGGGCTGGCTTATAATTTCTGGACCATTGCGCTACCCTTTGCCGATGAGGACGGGCGGATCAGTTTCATCATCGGATGCGGGCAGATTGATGTCCTTCAGACCTGGCCCTGGCAAGAGACCGTCAAAATGCTCGGCATTGCGCTCATCCATCCACCCGAATATATTGATATTGGACATGGTCTTCCCGCTGAAAATTACAGCTTCTTTGCTTTTTTTACACAATTCTCTGGCAATCAGATCTTTCTTGGATTAGATAACCCGCCGATGTGGATGAATGAAATATTCCGAGGCGACTAAATGAAATATATTGACAGCCCGAGCGCAGCCGATATGCCCGGTGAACTGGTCTGGATTTTTAATTTCTGGAACGATCTGAAAGGGGAGAGAGATATTCCTTCGCGTCGGGATTTCAAGCCGGAGGATTTGGCCGGAATATTACCCGGTGTGACTTTGACGGATGTGGAATGGAATCCTTTGCGTTTTCGCGTTCGCCTGGCGGGCACAGGCATCGTTCAGAGCATTGGCCGGGATATGACCGGTAGATATTATGACGAGTTTCTTGATGGCGAAACGCTGGCCAGGATTACGCGTTGTGTTCAAAATCGCGAACCATTGCTGGCAATTGACAAGCCTCTGATTTGGGCTTCTAAGGATTATGCCTCTTATTCCCTGTTGAATCTACCGCTCGCTAACGAGGGTGAACCCGTCAATATGCTTTTGGTGCAAATGATTTTCAAACCGCTGAAATCACTCGTCGCTCGGGATTAAAAACAACTCGGTTTGTCGACCATCAAGATAGACCACCTTTTCACCATCAAACCAGGCATCTTCCTCCAGCATGATACGGATCACCTGATCGTTCCATTCGGGAATGGCCACCGAGACATTCAGCTCAATCGAATAAGCGGTCATGGGATAAAGTGGATAATCACCGCGGCCGGTTACACCCCATTGCTGGTCCCAAAGCCCGATGGTGGGACCGGCGCCATGGCCATGATAGCCGAGCGGATGGGTGTAGATGGCAGGTGTGAGACCCTGGCTTTTGGCTTTCTCCAGTGCGGCAAGCAGAATTTCATTGCCCGTGCGCCCGGTCTTGAACGCACCGAGCAAAATGTCCTGGAGACGGTTTCCGTCCGCCAAGGCCCGTTGCAGGCCTTCCGGGGCTTGCGTTTCGCCGGGCTTCAAGACATAGGCATGTTCCTGGGTGTCCGTATTCAGCCCCAGATATTTGATACCAAAATCCACATGCAGTAAATCGCCGGGGACAATCACACCGCCTGCATCGGTCTCGGTAAAGGCAGCGACAAATCCTTGATCCAATTTCTCAGCGCGCTGGATATTGATCGAGGGATGGAACCATGTTTCAAGCCCTAAAGCCCGGATACGTTCGCGAAACCACCATTGCAACTCACTTGCGGTGGTCTTTCCCGGTGTGATGACCTGATCCGAAAAACCCTCGGCGATAATCTCATGAGCCAGCGCCACAATATGGGGATAAAGCGCCAGTTCCTGCTCGGTCCGGGTTTCAAGCCAGCCAATGGCCAGACCATCACCAGGCACGATACGGCCAGAATAATCCGAGCCCAGGGCGCGGGTCAGACCATCATATTGTGATTTGGTCAGGCCGTCAGCCAGAGCAAAGACCGGGGATATATTGAGAGCGATTTTTTCCGGATCGCGTTCGGCAATGATGTCCGCGATGCGTTGCCACTGGTCCGGCTGTTGTTCCTTGTCCCATGCGGGTTCATAAAGCCCCTTGGTGTCGTAGCGCGAGACTGACAAACGCTCTACGGGCTGGCCCTCACCGGGGTCGAAAAAGATCAGCACGGTCCGTCGGCGCGCTGACAGCCAGCCTGCCGGCAGCATGGTTTTGACCACCGGGTCTTCGTTATATTCCCGCGCAATCAAAATCCACATATCAATGGCTTCGCGCCGCATCAAAGCGGGCAGTACGGTCTCGAACCGGTCCATAAGCCAGCCGTCACGAATCTCGTTCTGTTCTTTGAGTGTCAGGATTTTCGATATTTCTGTCTCGGGCTCGGGTGGCTCAATCGCCAATATCTCCACATCGAAGATCAGCATGCCTTTTGGCGCGTATGGCCGATCCTCGCGATTATCATAAGCAAGCGCTCCCGGCAGCCAGATGCGGGCCTTTTCTCCGAGCGTCATCAGGGGAAGAGCGTCCTGCCAGCCCTGAATAAGCACGCCCAATGGAAAGCTTGCTGTCCGGTCGCGAAGATGAGTGCTGTCAAAAAGCTGGCCATCACTGGTCCAGCCTGAATAATGCACGGTCAGAGTATCTTCAAGCGTGGGATGGGTTTTTCCATCTCCCGGATGGAGCGTCTTGATGCCAACACCCGATGAAGTCAGCCGCGCATCATCGGGAATTGCGCCCACATCAGGTGGCGGTGGCAGGGGCAATAGAAAATCAACCATCTGGAAATCCACCACCTGATCAACCGGGTTGAGGGTACGCGAGTTTTTCGGGATAGCGCTGGCGGGAAGCCAGAGCCGGAAGCTTGAACCCAGTGATACAGCTTTGAAAGCAGAAGCAAGAGCGGGCAGGGCGCGTTCTAGCTGGGAAATCCGGTAAGTGGAAATGCCGTCTTCTTCAGAATTATAAAGACGTTCGCCATCAGCAGACCAGCCATCCTGGGTAACCCTGAGGAAATGGTTGAGCCGCTCGCCCATTGGCAACGCGCCGTCACCTTCCGACAATATCAAATAGGCCACTCCTTCACCGAGCGTAATGGCCTCCGCTGGCGGTAGCATTTTCAACTCAAAGTTCGTGTCTTGAGCCGCAGAAAAAGCAGGCAGGGCCACCAGCATAAGCACGGTCCAAATTCGGATCCTGATATTTATGTTCATTCTTTATCTCCGGGTGGATTCTCCCGGATTGTGCGCAATGGGGCGCCAGCTTTCAAGTGTGTTCCTTTAACACTGCCTACATTCTTTTTGACCTTGATAATGGCGGCGGGCTTTTGCCCGGTTGCCACAGGTCTTCATGTCGCACCAGCGGCGGCGCTTGCTTTTGCAGGAATCGAGGAAAACCCAGTGACAGTCGTCGGCGTCGCATTCCTTTACAGGACAGTAGGAATCATTCAGCAACAGCTCTACTGCTGATCGGGCGATGGGATAAACCAGACCTTCAGCGCCGGTGATTATGACTTCTTCACCGGGTCCATTGCTTGCCATCGGTTCCACGCCCAGTGTTGAGCGGGCTAGGGAGGCGTAAATTTCCGACAGGGCACTTTGGGGTGGGGTCTGGCAGTCTGCCTGGGCGTGAAAGACCTCGTAGAGGCTTTTCCTGAAGCGCTGGATGTCTGGAAATGCCCCGGCCACAGTCTTTTCGGTAATTTTGGGGGAAAGAGACCACCGGACATCGTCAGACTCAAGATTTTGTGCAAATTCCAACCAACCCGCGAAACGGTCGATGTTAGGTATTTTGTCTTTTATCTTTCCGTCGTCGAACAACTCCAGGGTATTGGCAAAATCCAGACAGAGTTTGCCGCCGATAAAATCGTCTGTTTCCCAAGCGTCCATGACTATTTTCTTTCTAACCGTTAAAAACATCTTGACAAGTTATATGGTAATAGTCAAGTTAACTAGTATTACGCAATTTAACGGTTAGAATAAAAGGAGACGATAGATGCCTATTCTGATGAGCCATGAGAATAAAAAAGATGCTTTCCCCATTTTTGATGTGGCGTCTGAGCAAAAGCAAAGGCGCCCGCAGCACCCCTCGCAAACGGAGCGTAAGGCCCAGGAAAGCGAGAGTGTTAATGATGAATCCGAACATATTTTTTTCAAATTTCTTTACAAAATCAGTGACGTTTTGTATCGAAGTTTCAAACAACTGGAGAACTACAGTTGGACAATTAAAAAATAATTCTGGTGTGCCAATGGCTTTCCCAAGCCGAAATCTCCTCCCAAGAGGGCCAGAGAGTGACTCATACTCCCGCCTGCTTTAAAACCCCGAAGCGGTTGAATAGAGCTTGGCCATGTAAAGATGAAATAGAGCATTGTTATTCGGGTGTTTCGGCACGATTTCACTTATCTGGGGACTGCGGGTCTCGCGTTTCTGTTTCTTTTTGACCTTGATGAACGGCTTGATGTGGGAACCTTGCTTGGCAGTGGGGCTGTCATCGCGTCGTCCCTGGTCTGCTGTCTGGGTTGGGTTTTGGCAGAACCGTAAGGGAAAATTTATTTATCGTTGCTGGTTAGCTCCAGGTGACGGCCAATTTTTCGGTATAGCTCTGCCACTGCTAAATCTCATTCGAGAATTATACTCTTGTATTGCCGTATGACGCTTTCGCGGGCTAGGCTATTGATTGATGGGGAAGGAACGGCTGGAGAGGGGCATGTTGAAATACCTGAAATTGAAAACGGCGGCGCTGGGCGTAATTATCGCCATCGCGGGTGCAAGCGTGGCGCAAGAGCCGGAGTTCGAATTTATCGACAGCTTCGGCGACTGGTTTCTGCTGGAAACCCGGTATGAGACCGGCGAGTTTGATGCCTGCTGGTTGATGAGGGATTATGATGGCGGTGATATGCTTGAATTTTATCTCACGATTGAGCTAAGCGCTATCAGCTTTTCCAATGAAGCCTGGGCCTTTCAGGAGGGGGATACTTATGCCGTTGAATACCGTTTCGACAATGGTCAGCCTGTTGCCAGCGAAATTTTAGCCATCTCTGCCGGATCACAGATTTATCTGGGTGCACCGCTTGAAGACCTGAGCAGTGAGTTGAAACGTGCCACCACTTTTTATGTGGAGGCCGAATTTATCACCCTTGCTTTTGACCTTGCGGACAGCTCCGCGGCCATAAGCGCGGCCGAAGAATGTCTGGCCAGAAACACTGGCATGGAGCGGTCCAACCCGTTCGCGGGGGGCAGCAGCGACGACAACGATAATCCGTTTGCAGGCGGAACCAGCGTATCGTCCGCACCTGAATTTTCAGCCAAGACCGCCTGGGAAACAGAACCTCTTGTTTCGCTCGATGATTTTGACCGGCTTTTTGACGAACTCCGGTCCTTTGATATTTCTGCCACCATCCAATATTCGGAGTTTCCTATTGGTCGCTATATGGCGGAAATCGATGAACTGGTGCTGGCCTTTTATTGGGAAGAGGATTCAATCACACGTTTAAGCACGGTTGTTTATGCTGATGCCATAATCGAGGTTACAGGAGACTGCCTCAATACCGCCGGTGGCATAACCGTGGATGAAGAAAGTGAGGTTGTTCATCAGGTACGGGGGCAAATTGGCTGTCAACTGGATGACAGCGAACTTTATATGCGTCTGGCCGTGCTTGATCTGTCCGCTCTGGCGGTTGTCATGGTTTTTATAGCCGATCCCGAGGAAGCCGAATTTATTGATGCGATTGAGGATATAGTTGTGACCGGTCTGGTTCAGGCGCTTGAGGTGGAATAAAACCAGCCCGGGCAAAACATTCCGGGTGGACAGGAAAGCTCTGCTTGCCAAACAGGCCCTGGCTGTGACAGCATCCGCGCGCGGTCTGAGGTTAGGCGACCGGTTTAATCAATAGGCAATTTGACAGGGGGATTTTATGAAACGGAAAATTTTATCGGGCGCTGTGGGGCTGTTGGGACTCTTGATTTTTGGAAGCCTGGGCCTCATGTCCTCACCAGTTTTGGCCCAAACCGTGGTGATCCATGCGGGAACGCTTTTGGCCGTGCCCGGTGAAGCACCGCTCACAAAACAATCAATAATCATTGAAGACGGAAAAATCACCGCCATTATAGCTGGCTATGTTAACCCGGCTGATTATGGCGAAGACACCAAAATGCTGCATCTGGTGGATCAATTTCTGTTGCCGGGCTTGATTGATGCCCATGTCCATATTCTAGGGGAGCTGGGCCCCAGATCCAAACTCGATACGGTGGAAATGAACCTGTCGGAACTGACCCTGCGTGGTGTGATGTTTGCCAATCGAACCCTGCAGGCCGGTTTTACCACCATTCGCGACTTGGGCGGCAGTCCCGACATGATTTTTGGCCTCAGAAACGCCATCAACAAGGGTTTTGTCACCGGTCCGCGTATTCTGGCGTCGGGCTCCGGGGTTGGTGTCACGGGCGGTCATTCGGATGTGGATGGTTTTCGCTATGAAATTCTTGAACTATTTGCATTGCCCACTATTTGCGATGGCCCCTATGAATGCCGGGGCGCTACCCGCAAGACCATCAAGCTTGGGGCAGATGTGGTTAAAATTACTGCTACCGGTGGTGTGTTGAGCGATACCGCAACCGGCACCGGCCAACAGATTTTTGATGATGAGCTGGTTGAAATTGTTGCCACAGCGCACTCATTGGGCCGCAAGGTGGCAGCACATGCCCATGATGCCGATGGAATCATTGCCGCCTTGCGCGCGGGTGTGGACAGCATTGAGCACGGCACCTACACCGATGCTGCAGCGATTGAGCTGTTTATTGCCACGGGCGCTTATCTGGTACCCACCTTGCTGGCGGGTAAAACGGTAGTGGACATGGCCAAAAATACCGATATTTTTCCACCCGCCATCAAGGCCAAAGCGCTGGTGGTTGGGGCCGACATGTTGGACAATTTCACCAATGCCTACGAGTCAGGTGTTAAAATTGCCTTTGGTACCGATTCTGGCGTTAGCCGTCATGGCGATAATGCCCGGGAATTTCTGCTGATGCAGGAGGGCGGTATGAGCCCGGTGGAACTGATTATCTCTGCCACCATTAATGGCGCGGACCTTTTGGGACTATCGGATGAAATTGGTACCATCGAAGTGGGCAAGACAGCGGATTTGATCGGGGTCAATGGCGACCCGCTCGCAGATATATCCGAACTTCTGGATGTGGATTTTGTCATGGCACGCGGTCGAGTCATAAAAGAGGTACAGTAACCTTAATCGGCTGCGAGCGGTCCCAAGGGGCTGTCCTCGCAGCCGTCCACTTCTCGGGTATCCATGATGCTGGATATTTTCCAATGGCTCTCTTGCTTGACCATACTGAACAGGTCAATGCCGCAATGGCTGAGTTTGCCATCCACATGAAAGTCATAATTGACCCAGATCATGGCGATTCCCGAGCTGACAAACACGATTGGGTCCCAGTATCGTTCTACCCAAACCCCTCCGCCACTGCCAATCGCCGCTATTAAACTTTCATGACTGGTGGTTTGGATGATAATTTCACCATCCTTTTCACGAGTAGAGCGCAGGAGTCCGTCCTCCATCAGGACGGTGCTGGCCAACTCGGCATCATGCCGGTTCATGGCTTCAAACAATGTTTCGATTGCCTTGAGAGCCGCCGCCTCTTCTTCCCCCTCAGCCAGGGATGCGTTTGGTAATGAAAAGATACCCATCGTCAAGATCAAACACGCCATGATGAACCTGAACATAGTCACTTCCTTTCTGAATTCGATTGTTATCCAGCATGTCCCGCGCCCAAATAGAGACTGACAAAGCTGATACTGTCAATCAATCCGTGGGTAATAATGACCGGCCAGAGGGACCGGCCCGTCAAAACATAAACCAGGCCCAGAATGGCTCCAACGCCACCGGTCAGAATTATACCCGCCAGGCCCTGGTAGCCGTGTGCCAGCCCGAAAAGGGCGGCCTGGGCGATGACCGCCAGATAAAAGGCTGATTTTCCCCCGCCAAAAAGATCGGCAAAACGGTTCAAGAGAAATCCGCGTGCCAGCATTTCTTCGGCAAAACCACCCACCACCCAGGAAATGACCAGCCACATGATGAGCAAAGGAAAATTTCCCTCGATGGCCCGGAATACGGAAATGTCGGGTGTACCCAATCCCGCAGCTTCAAGGGCAGGGGTCAATACAACTGCGACCACTAGCATAACGGCCACATAAGCTCCTATCACCCCGAGCAAAAGTTTTTTCCAGTGCGGCAGTTTGCCGAGGCCCATGGCACGCCAGTCCTGGCCATTTCTTCTCAACAATAATGTGGCCAATGCCACCATCAGGAGGGTCGTAAGGGGTCCAAGCAGGATAAATCCGGTGACGCTTCCCAGCCAGGCGGCGACCGGGATCAAAGCCATCACCATCAGAATATCGAAGATGGCGCCGGGGCGCGAGCGATTTGACGGGAAGCCTATCATCAACAGATGCTGGGGTTTTGCATGGATTTATGGTAGCTCGGCGCGGCCAATAGTATTGGCGTCGGTACCGAACCAGACAGTATTTGTGGGTTCATAATACATCATATGACGCACCGAACCAGCGCCTGAGGGAATGGGCACCGAGGCAATAAAGGTTCTGCTTTTGGTATCAAAGCCGACAAAGTTATTGGGCTTGGGCCCGGTCTCCACAATCCAGATCCGGTCCTGATTATCAACGGCCATACCATAGGGTCGGGCACGACTGCCGGAGGGTAAATCCCAAGCTTCGAAAGTCTCGCTGGCAGGATCGTAAACACCAAGCCTGCCCTTGGCATAATCCACATACCAGATCAGCCCGTCAGAGGTGGCCACCAGACGGCGCGGTCGTGCGTTCCGCTCCGGGAGCACAATTTCAGTGAGGCGCATGCTGTCCGGGTCTATTTTCGCAAGCTTGTTACTGCCAAAAAGGGCGATCCAGGGGGTGCCATCGGGGGCGATGATGATACCATATGGCCTGACCGCTGATGATTGCACCCTGACCAGGTCCACATCTTCGCTCTCCTTATTCAGTCTGCCAATCATGTTGGCCCCCTGCAGGGTAAACCAGATATTGCCTTTATGATCGAATACGAGCGTATGCGGGTCGCGCGCCGCCCGCGTGGGCATGTGAATTTTATAAATTTCACCGTCATCGGGATGGTATCGGCGAATATGGGATTTTTGATTGCCCGCGTACCAGACCGTGCCGTCATCATCGACAATCAGATTATGCGGTCCCACGCCGCTATCCAGTGAAACCCTCATGAATGTGCCGGTTTTGGGGTTAAGGGTGGCGATATACTGGCTCCGCTGACCCACGAACCAGACGGTCTCTTCGTCATGGGCATAGGGATCGCGGGGTCGGGAATACGCCCAGGGCACGGTCCATTCTGTTATGACGGGCGCTTCCTGGGCCATGGTCAGGCCGGGTGCTGTAATGGCGGCCAATAAAAACATCAACGCCAGGGGTACACGCATTCTTTTTTCCTTTATGACCATCTGTCGATTATTCTCGTCAGTCTCCTCTGCTCTCCTGATGGTGCAATGGAATACTGTCGCTGGCAACCACTCCCGTATAAATTTTTCACGAGCTACTGGTTCCCGGGTTGTCAGCCAATTCTTCGGCCCTGCTTCAAATAGGCTTCGGCCATCGCGAACGGATCAAAATTCATACCGTCCACCAGATTATTGATCAGGTTTTTTTCTTTGTCCC
>JACZYI010000180.1 GCA_022571175.1 Pseudomonadota bacterium | reverse complement strand
CGGTGCGGCCCCCAGCCCCATATCTGCAAACTGGTTAAGGGTGTCGATGGCGGCCCCGGTATCCCCTGCGAGCGCCTGATAGGTAGCCAGTGTATAGAGTATGCCCGGATGCATTGGACGCAATTCCATTGCCAGCGCAAGGCTTTCAATGGCGCTATCATAGTTTTCGAGTTGGGCAAAATTGTCCGCAGCAGCCTGCAGAATTCTCGCCTCTTCATAGCGACCAGCGAGGGCTGAAGAAGAGGCCACCAGCAGGCCAGAAAACAAGCCAGCGAACAGGCAAAAAATGCCAATCTTGTATTTTATATTTCTTTTTATAATCAATCTATTATATAATTTTGTTAAGTTTTTGGATTAAATATTCTTGCAGCCTCGACCAACGTTCTCAACAAAGGCAACAGACCCGCCAGCCGTTCGGCATCAAGCTCGTTTTTTTCCTCATCCAGATAGGCTTCAAAACTCATTTCCAGCTGGATGGCATGAACGCCCGCATCAGGATTGCCATAGTTGCGGGTAATGTATCCGCCTTTGAAGCGTCCGTCGATGACGCTTGAATATTTTCCATCTGCCTGGGCCAGCTGATGCAGCGTTTTTGCCAGCTTCGGGTGGGCACTGGCCCCATCATTGGTGCCCCAGTTCAAATGTGGCAGTTTTCCATCGAACAGGGCCGGAACCCGCGACCTGATGGAATGAGCGTCCCAGAGGATGGCATAGCCATGCTGCTTTTTGGCTGCCTCCAGCAGGGCAGATAATTGGCGGTGATAGGGCTGCCAATAGTTTGCAACCCGCTCCCCGATTTCACCCTCCCCTGGCTCCTGGCCTGGCCCATAGAGCCGTTCGCCCTCAAAGGACGTGAGGGGCACAAGTCCCGGCCTGTGCTCTGATGGATAGAGATCGGCCCCATCGGGTGGCCGGTTCAAATCCACTACCATGCGGCTCTGGGTGGCAATCAGGGTAGGAATACCGAAATCTGCCAAAAATCCGTAAAGCCGATCTACCCGCCAGTCGGTGTCGGGCAGGCTCAAAGCGTGATCGGTCAGTTTTTCCTTGATGAAATCCGGTAACCCGGTGCCCGCATGGGGAATGCTGAGAATGAGAGGACCGGAGCCCTCCAGCATGCGAAAGGTTTGGAGGGCCTCACTCACGAACAGGATTTGGCGGGCGCAGACGGCAGGATATGCGCCACAGCAGACATAAACTCACCCTCAAGGATAGCTGATTTCAGCGCCTCAATTTCAGCCGTAAACGGGCGGTCATCCTCATGGAAGGCCACCAGGGTGCGCACTTGTTTATGCGCCTTCGACAATTGCTCCGAGGTTGCGAGCGGTGCCAGTAAATCAATGGCCTGGGCCGCAGAAATCAGTTCAATGGCAATAATGGCGGCTGCGTTTTCTGCCATCACCGCCAATCGCCGTGCCCCATGGGTGGCCATTGACACATGGTCTTCCTGATTGGCAGAGGTGGGAATAGAATCCACGCTGGCCGGGTGGGCCAGGCCTTTATTTTCGGATGTGAGTTGCGCCGCACCCACCTGTATATTCATCAGCCCGGATTGCAGGCCATCATTTTTGGCCAAAAACGCCGGAAGTCCGCTGGTGGCGGGGTCCATCAACAACGCTGTGCGCCGCTCGGACATGGACCCGATCTCAGCCACCGCAATCGCCAGCGTATCAGCGGCAAAGGCCACCGGTTCGGCGTGGAAATTACCGCCGCTCAATATCTCGCCCGCCTCCACATCCACCAGCGGGTTGTCGGTGACGGCCGAGGATTCTGCTTCAAGCACCTCCGCTGCATAGCGCATCAAATCGAGCACGGCCCCCATGACCTGGGGTTGGCAGCGCAATGAATAGGGGTCCTGAACCTTGTCACAGTTTTCGTGACTGCTTCGGATTTCGCTTGTTGCCAACAGGGAGCGATAGACCCCGGCTACCTGGATCTGGCCTTTTTGGCCGCGGACCTTATGAATGCGCGCATCAAAAGGACCGTCACTGCCCCGTGCCGCATCCACTGACATTGCACCCGCAACCACCGCCGCTGCATAAACATGCTCGATGGCAAACAGCCCGGACAAAGCCAGTGCGGTGGAAACCTGGGTGCCATTCAGAAGCGCCAGACCTTCTTTGGGCAGCAGCTCTACCGGCTTGAGGCCCAGTTCTGTGAGCGCCTGTTCAGACGACATTTTTTTGCCGTGAGAGATCACCTCGCCCTCGCCGATCAGGGCTGCGGCAATTTCCGCCAGCGGAGCCAAATCACCGGACGCCCCCACCGAGCCCTGAGAGGGAATAATCGGGTAAATCTGTTCCTCTATGAAGCGCACTAATATCTGCACCAACTCCGGGCGGATGCCGGAATAACCCTGCGCCAGGCTGGTCACCTTCAGGGCCAGAGTCAGTCGCACAACCGCATCAGGCAAAGGCGGTCCCACCCCGGAGCGATGGGAGCGGACCAGATTAAGCTGAAGTTTTTTCAGGTCTTCATGGTCAACCCGCTTGCAGGCCAGCTTGCCAAAGCCGGTATTGACGCCGTAGACCACCTGCCCGCCTGAAAGCATATCATCCACGGTCTTCCGGGAAGCCGCCATGATGGCATTATCAGCCTCTGACAGGGTCACGCCGATCTTGCCCTGATAGAGGCGGCGGAGAGCGGCAAGCGTAACCGCCCCCAGCCTCATATGGTCGTGATCGCTCATGTTGCTCCTCTAGGGGCTTCTGAAATACCGGTCCTAAAAGAGATTGGTAATCAGAACAGCCAGCACGCCAATCGGTGCCAGATAGCGGATCAGGAAACGCCAGAGCCTGTACCAGCCCTCACCCACATCAGCAAACTCGCCCCGGGAAATGGCTTCACTCACACGCCAGCCCACGAATATGGCCACTAGCATGCCACCTACCGGCATCATCAGATCGGCACTCAGACTGTCAAATGTGTCCATGATATTTTTGTCGGCGTAGCCACTGAGCCAGGCCGAACTGCTTTCCTTCAGCCAGCCAAAGATATGAATATCGGACCAGCGATTGAGTCCCAGGACCGAGCCAAATCCGATCACCCACCCGGTCAAGCCCACAACCAAAGCCGCTTTGACCGTGCTTATATTGAGCTTGGTTTGGATCCAGGAGACGGCCGGCTGGATCATGGAAATGGACGAGGTGAGTGCGGCAAACACCAGCAGCATGAAAAAGACCGTTCCCATCACCGTGCCAAACGGCATTTGCGCAAATACTATCGGCAGGGTCTGGAAGGTCAGGCCAGCACCGGAAGACGGCTCCAGACCGTTGGCAAAAACGATCGGGAAAATCATCAGACCGGCCACCAGTGCAATCCCGGTATCGGCTGCCACAATAATCATGGCTGCCTTCGGGATAGACACATTGGACGGCAGGAAAGAGCCATAGGTAATCATAATGCCCATGGCGATGCCCACCGAGAAAAAGGCCTGGCCAATGGCTGCCATCACCACGCCAGCGTTAATTTTAGAGAAGTCCGGGGCAAACAGGAAATTAAATCCGGCGGCAAAATCACCCATGACAAAGCCGTAGCCCACCATCACGATCAGCATGACAAAAAGGGCCGGCATCAAAATTTTCACCGCCTTTTCAATGCCGTCCTGAATACCACGCGCCACCACAACCATGGTCAACCCCATGAAGACCGTGTGCCAGATGGCCATCCGTCCGGGATTGGTGAGCAGATTTCCGAAAATCGAAGACGCTTCCCCGGCCGACAATCCTTTAAGGCCACCGGTGGCCGTGGTGTAGACAAAATCCAGCGCCCAGCCCGCCACCACACTGTAAAATGTGACAATTATAAAGCCGGTCAGCGCGCCAAGCGCCCCGGCATATTTCCATCGCTCAGATACCCCCGCTTCCCTGGCAACCATCGCAATTCCGGTCACCGGGTCTTTATGGCCATGGCGGCCCAGTTGCAGCTCAGCCACCAGTATGGGCAAGGCAATTAAAACCGCACA
>JACZYI010000020.1:7831-15572 GCA_022571175.1 Pseudomonadota bacterium | reverse complement strand
GCCATGCGATGATCATGATAAGTGTTCAGATCGGCGCCAGTCAGCGGTGAACCGTGGATTACCAACCGATCTTCTTCTTCTTCTATCCGCGCGCCCATCTTGCGCAATTCGGTAGTAATCGAAGATAGGCGGTCGCATTCCTTTTTACGCGCAATGGCACAATTCGTCAGGGTTGTGGAACCTCGGGCAAAGCAGCCAGCAGCCGCCAGAATCGGCAAGGCATCAATAAAATCATTAATATCAATGTCCTGACCGTTCAGCTTTTTACTCACTTTTACCCTAATTCGACCCACTTCCTGGTCGGTAATGATATCCGCGCCCATCGCAGCGAGGGCCGAGACTATCTTCTTGTCACCCTGTGCATCATTCATATCTATATTTTCTATGGATATTTCTGAGCCAGTAATAACGGCGGCTGTTAGCGGAAACGCAATTGAGCTAAAATCGCCGGGTACTTGATAATCGAAGGCCTCTATTATCTTGCCTCCTATAATTTCAAAATATTCAAATTCGATTTGACGATATGAAATGCCTAAGCGATCAAACCAGCTGAGCGTTAAGCCTATCCACGGCTTTTCGCCGGCATTTTCCACATTGATTTTTGTGATGCCATTCATAAAAGCCGCCGCCATCAAAAGGGCGGAGACGGGCTGAGAATCTGCTCCATCAATCGTCACGCAGCCTGGCGCAATCGGACCTTTTATAATAAGCGGTGCATGATCATCACCCCGCATTGATCGACAATCCGCACCCAAGTCATTTAGGCCCGCGATCAAGGGCTTGACGGGTCGGTTGTGACGGACCGATTGATCACCTGTAATAACACTGATGCCAGATGTCAGGGCGGCAAGGGCCGCCATAAAACGCAGGACCTGACCAGAGTTTCCCGCATTAATCACATCATCCGGTACGTTTGGTTTTCCAGCAACGCCCCTAACGGAGATCACATTGTCTTTGCGCGAGATATCAGCCCCCAATAACTGGCAGGCGGCAATCATGGCATCAACATCAGGTGATTTGAGGATACCTTTTATATGGCTTTCCCCGCTCGCCATGGTCGCAAACAATAACGCCCGCAGGCTTTGTGACTTGGACGGCGGTGCTGATAGACGACCGGAAATTTTCGAGGGTGATATCCTGTAAGATGTCATCAGCGGGCCTCACGCATAGGCATGCCCGTTACCGAACCCAGGGCACGAAGATCCTTCATCATGGTGGCAAATGTCATTGGGCAAATGGTTTGTTGGGCGTCCGAAACTGCCGCATCGGGGTCCGTGTGCACCTCAACGATGATGCCATCTGCACCAACGGCCATTGCCGCTTTCGACATGGGCGGCACGAGATGCCTTAGCCCCGTGCCGTGGCTAGGATCCACAATGATCGGAAGATGGGTCATTTCTTGCAAAACTGGAACCGCGGTTAAATCAAGAGTGTTGCGTGTGTAGGTATCAAAAGTTCTAATGCCGCGCTCACAAAGGATAACATTGGGATTGCCGCAGCTGACCGTATATTCTGCTGCCAAGATAAATTCCAAATAAGTGGCGGAAAGCCCACGTTTTAGAAGAACGGGCTTTTTGCATTCACCTGCCGCGCGAAGAAGTGCGAAATTTTGCATATTTCGAGCGCCGATTTGCAGAATATCCACGTAGCTAGATACCAAAGGCACGTCTTCGGGGGTCATCACCTCAGAAATAGATAATAGGCCGTGCAGCTTTGCTGCCTCGCGCATGTATTTGAGGCCTTCTTCGCCAAGCCCCTGGAAATCATAGGGGGAAGTTCTGGGCTTAAACGCCCCGCCACGTAATACGCTGGCCCCCTCAGCCGCAACTTTTTCGGCGATTTCCAAAATTTGTTGGCGCGATTCAATGGCGCAGGGGCCCGCCATCACCACTAGCGATCCGTCCCCAATATTGACACCGTCCATCTCAATAATGGTTTTTTCCTGCTGAAAGTCCCGGCTGGTTAATTTGAATTTATGACGGAATGGGATGACCTCCTCCACCAAGGGTAAATGGGTGAATAATTCGGGCCGGGTGGTTTTATCGACTCCCCTGATGACCGCGAGATTGGTTCGCCCAGTTCCACGGCTCATCACCGCTTTCAGGCCCATCGCCTCAAGTCTGCTTATCAGCTCTGAGATTTGCTCAATCCCCACATTTTGTTCCAGTACCAAAATCATGCTGCATTCACCCTCTTGTTGGCCCGTTGGCCAAAATGATCCAAAATATTTTGAAATAACAACGTACCTGAGGGGGTGAGAACTGATTCCGGGTGAAACTGCACGCCATACGTTTCGTGGGTCCGGTGGCGCATGCCCATTATTGTGCCTTCACCATTTTCCGCTTCAATAACAAGGGCATCAGGTAAGCCTTGTCGTTCAACAATAAGCGAGTGATACCGCCCGCCCTCAAACGGCAGGGGCATATTGGCATAGATGCCGCTACGGTTATGAAAAACCAGCGTTTCCTTGCCGTGAACAATGTCATCCGATTGGACGACCCTTCCTCCAAACGCTTCCGCGATAGCCTGATGGCCAAGACAAATACCCAAAATAGGAATGCATCCAGAAAATCTTTTTATCAGTGGAATACAAATGCCCGCGTCCGATGGTTGCCCCGGTCCCGGCGATAGGATGATACCCTCAGGTGCTATGGCTTCGATTTCATCCAGGTGAATTTTATCATTCCGGTGAATCTCGACAATCGCTCCCAGCGCACTAATGCTTTGGACGATGTTATAGGTAAAGCTGTCGTAATTATCGATTAATAGGATCATCATATCCCTCCTTGGGCTAAGGCAATTGCTTCCATAACGGATTTGGCTTTGTGCCGGGTTTCGGCAGCTTCTTCTGCGGGATCAGAATCAGCGACGATGCCGGCTCCTGCCCGAACCGTTGCGATACCATCGCGCATTACAGCCATCCGAATTGCAATGCAGCTGTTGAGATTGCCATCTGAATCAATCGAACAGACCGCGCCGCCATAAAGACCACGCCTTGAGGGTTCCAATTGATCAATGATTTCCATCGCCCTTATTTTTGGGGCACCACTGAGTGTTCCTGCGGGAAAGGATGAACGTAAAATATCAAAAGCGTCTTTGCCATTCACCAACGTTCCTGTAACCGAAGACGAAAGATGTAAAACGTGCGAGAATTTATGTACTTGCATCAGTTCTTCTACCCGCACGCTGCCTGCTTCAGAAACAATCCCCAGATCATTTCGGGCCAGATCTACCAGCATCATATGTTCGGCACGTTCCTTGGGATCACCTAAAAGATCAGCCTCAACCTCGCTATCTGGCCTTGAGCCACGCAGCCTTGTGCCAGCGAGCGGGCAAATCTCTATCTTGTTACCATCAAGCGATATTTGTTTTTCCGGCGAGGCACCTGCGATCACAAAGTCCCCAGCATCAATGTAGAACATGTAAGGCGCGGGGCTTACCAACCTCAGCGCCCTGTATATTTCAAAAGGGGATGCGCTGCATTTCATCCTGAAACTTCTTGATAAAACCACCTGAAACACATCCCCACGATGGATAAAATCCTTGGCCTGATTGACCAAGTCCTCAAACTGAGCATCGCTTAATTCATCTTCCTGCACACCCTTAAGGCCACCGTCTTCATCTACAGCTTTGACATTAGATAAAATCTTGTTATCGGCAACAGCGTCGTGACTCTCGGCTAGAATCAGACCGCTAATATATTCGAGCCGAGCCATGGAGGTCTCAAAGGCGGCCGTGACATCATCTCCAACGACGGCCACTGAAGTGACTATTACTTTTCTAGTTTGATGATCAAATACAATGCAATCGCGAAAGCGCCGGAACATGATCTCTGGAATATCGCCATCTGGGCCGTGTCTGTCGGGTATGTCTTCAAAAAAGCGAACGCTATCATAACCGACAAAGCCTGTGAGGCCTCCATTGTAACGCGACAAGTCATGTGAGAAAGCTACTTTGTCGCTCCTCTGTAGGCTCTTTAACGTCTCAAAGGGATCACCATTGCACGCCCTTATTAGACCATCTTCAACGATGCTGGTTTGGCCGTGCACTGATTTCAGCTCAAAATAAGGATTCATATGCAAGAAGGAATAGCGCCCCAAGCGACCAGTCATGCTCGATTCCAACAGTACAGCACCACGAGTTTCCCCACCCAATGCGATGAATGCGCTAATTGGGGTGATACAGTCGCCTGGAATTTCCCGGAAAACCGAAACCCTGGTCGCAGTTTCCGCCAGGCCCACAAACTCATCAAAGGTAAGTTTTTCAAACATGTTCCAGTTGCCCTTAAGAATCGATCGTCAAATCAGCAAACAGGGGAAAGCACCTAGCTTGAGGGCTATCGCTTTCAGCAACTTCAGGATTGGCCTTTGGAAGGCTTATTTGTTCATTCATGGTATTTGTCATCATATTTATCATTTTGGTTTTCCATTTGGGCCCAAGCAAAATCGAAAAAAAAACCTCCCGAAAGGGAGGTCTGTGTAACGTGCCTGACTCAGAATTTCACTTAAGCAGCAGCTAGCAGGGCCTCCCTATGCAGGTGGTCCAATAATAAATGCCGTAAAGATTCCAAGTCGTATTTTTCATGGTGGGCGGAGGCTATGCTAAGTTCATTTTTTTAACAAGTTCTTTTTTTAGCCTTCGGATATATTAATTTAACACGTTGAAATATATATTGTTTTTATGCTTACTTTTCCAAATTTATATTATTGGATATGCAAACCATGGGCTCTGTCACGTTAACTTTCGTCGGCCTTTGTGCTAATTGCTTCTGATGGAAAATATTTCGTATCGCCGTCACCGGTTTCACCCAGACATTATCAAACGGGCTGTCTGGCTCTATTTTCGTTTCACCATGAGTTACCGGGATGTTGAGGAGTTGCTAGCTGAACGTGGGATTGATGTCAGTTACGAGACGGTACGGCGCTGGGCGCAGAAATTTGGCAGACAATATGGTCGCAGTATCTGCGCGCGTCGCGGTCCAGCGTTTGATATCTGGCATCTGGATGAAGTCTTTGTGAACATCGGCGGCCAGCAGATGTACCTGTGGCGAGCGGTTGATGGCGAAGGCGAAGTTCTTGACGTATTGGTTCAGAAGCGGCGAAACAAGAGGGCTGCATCAAGGCTGATGCGCAAATTGCTGAAGAAACAAGGCATCCGTCCGACCAGGATCGTGACAGATAAATTGAAGTCTTACGGCGCTGCATTCCAAGATATGGGCCTGGGTGGCATACATGAGACCGGCCATCGCTTGAATAATCGAGCTGAGAGTTCTCACGTCCCCATTCGGCGCCGGGAACGAAAGATGCAACGCTTCAAATCACAAGCTTCAGCACAAAAATTCCTCTCAACATACGGCCCCATTTACAATCTATTCAACACACAACGACATCTCATCTCCAGATCGACACTTCGAACTCTCAGAAATAACGCGATGGCTGAATGGCAGATCGTGACCGCCGCTGCTTGAGACGATCTGCAGCTCATTTTGTTGGCACGCCTAGATCCAAGTTAACGTGACAGGCCCCACCTGTGGCCTGATAAGCGGGCAGGGCGAGCATTTTCTTCAGCGCGTTTCGCGAGGGATAATAAATCAGAAAAACCCGATCCCAGCTTTCATCGCCAGGACCAATGAGCGAGGATACCACATCGCCCATCCATAAAAGCTGTCCTCCAACGGCGAACATGAATGGCATGGTTTGTCTTGAATAAATTTCGTAGGCCTCTTGACCCGTCAAGTTTGCGGCCTCGGGGTGGTTGTGCAAATGCTCACTAGTATAGTTCGCTCTTTCGCGAAATTTCAACATGTTAAGCATTGCCATGGGCTTGTCATCATGGTCGCCGGTCATAAAAGCACCAAGCTGTTCATTTGAGGGCCGGACAGTTTTCATAATGCATTTTCCAGTATTTGGTTTGCTCAGATATTGAGAGCTACCGGCACGCCATTAACAGACGCGTTTCCGCAGACTTGATCAATGAGCAAATCGTCGGTGATGTCGTTGACGCTTACGCCAGCATGGGCACTAGCCACATCCATGGATATGCCAGACCTGTCATGTCCCCACCCGTGCGGCAGGCTGACCACACCGCGGTAAATTGCATCGGTAATTTCAGCATTGGCTGTCACTGCGCCGGTTCTTGACGTCACAGTTACGAGCTGACCATCAGCGATGGTATGCCGCGCTGCATCGTCTGGATGGATCAAGAGGGTACAGCGGTTTTTCCCCTTCACAAGCCGCAGACTGTTGTGCATCCAGGAATTGTTTGTTCGCACATCGCGACGACCGATCAGCAATAAATGACCTTTATCCTGGGCGCTCTGTTCCATGTTGGCATAACGTGCTTTCAGTCGTACCAAATCCTCGGTCAGAATTTTCGGGGCCACATCGATCTTTTTATCCTTGGTGAATAATCGGTCCGGCAAAGCGGATTTGAGCGGACCAAGATCAATGCCATGGGGTTTGCTTTTCAATCGCTTGAGCGTCAACCCTTTCGCAAAGGGTAGAAAACCCTTGCCATAAGGACCGAGCCGCAAACCAAGGTCGAGAATGAACTGGTTTGATGCCAAATAGGGGAAAAGCTTTTGAAGTCCCGCCCACATACGTTCTTTTAGTGAGGTCTTTTTCCCACGAAGGCGATTAATTCGGGAGATTAAGCCCTGATATATTTTCCGGTCGTTGAGGGCGCCTGGCGCTGGCTTGAACATTGGTGGTGAGAATTTTGCCACATCCCGGACAGCGAATAGATTGAACACCAGATCATAATGTCCGTGTTCGAGAGGCCCGGTGGGGGGAAGAATAATATCGGCGTGGCAGGTGGTTTCATTAATGTAAAAATCAATCGACACCATAAATTCAAGCTCAGGCAGTGCCTGTTCCAGCTTCTTGCCATTAGGCGTGGACAGCACGGGATTGCCAGCGGTGGTTATAAAAGCCTTTATCTGGCCCTCACCTTCGGTCAACATCTCTTCCGCGAGAACGGAGGATGGAAGTTCACGGCCAAATTCGGCAAGACCTCTAACCCGGCTGCGATAGGTATCGAAGCTGCCCCGCGCCTCAGATCGAAGCAAGTCGATCGCGGGCCTGGAAAACATCATGCCTCCTGCTCGGTCAAGATTGCCGGTGGCGATATTGATGACCTGAATAAGCCATTGGCAAAGAGCCCCGAATTCCTGTGTGGATACACCCATCCGGCCATAACAAATGGCCGCATTGGCCGAGCCAAAATCCACAGCTATCCGTTCTATTTCGGTCGCCGGTATGACCGTGATAAGCGCCGCCTGATCAAGCGTAAAAGCACGGGACAGGGGTTCAATATCTTCCCATCCCTTTAGCCATGATTTCAAGTGACTGGGATTGACCAGCCCTTTTTCAAAAAGCGTCCGTAATATGGCCAGCAGAAAAACAGCGTCAGTACCGGGCGTAATGAAATGATGTTTGGTCGCATAGCGCGCGGTTTCGGTTCGGCGCGGGTCGATTAAAATCATTTTCCCTCCCCGACTTATAAGCTCCTTCATTCGCCTTGTAACATCCCCGCAAGACCACAGACTGCCATTGGAGGCAGCGGGGTTTGCGCCCAGCATCAACATATAATCTGTGCGGTCGATGTCCGGAATTGTGAACATAAGGGTGTGGCCATACATGAAATATTGAACAAATTGGTGAGGCAATTGATCGACTGACGTGGCGGAGAAATTGTTTTTTGTACCCAGGCATTTGTTAAATGGCCCGATCATCAATGTTGT
>JACZYI010000020.1:0-7821 GCA_022571175.1 Pseudomonadota bacterium | reverse complement strand
ACCCGTCTTATGTGCAGACGGGTTGCCCCAATAAGTGGCCACTGCATTGCGGCCATATTTCTGCTGGACGCTGACTAGACGATTGGCAACCTCGTCCAGGGCCTCCTCCCAGCTTATCTTGATCCAGGCACCATCTTTTCGCTTCACTGGATGCCGGAGCCGGTCCGGATCGTTATGAAGATCCTGGAGGGCGTTACCCTTGGGGCAGATATTGCCCTTGCTGTGTGGGTCGTCAGGGTCGCCTTTTATTGATAATATGGTGTCACCATCATATTCGATTTTCAGCCCGCACATGGCCTCGCATAAACTGCAAGTTCGGAAATGAATCTGACTCATTATTTGTCCCCCATAACTTCTAGCCAACAAGGGCTGCTTGCACTATAAGGCTCATTCACAACGCTCGCAGGACAGGCTTTGTAACTTACATTAAAAAAACAGGATTGCCATAGCTGTGCCAGCCCCGCAGCATTTAACCCAAATTGCAGTTTCCATTTCAAGATGGTTAGCCTACCATTTCCAGGAAACCAAATTGAAGTGAGGATCAAATGAAATATTTTGTCGGACTGACTTTGGCGATATTTACCATTTTCTCTTATGGAGTTTCTGGTGCACAGGAAATTGACCGCCCCTTACCGCTGCGACCAGCCCATACCTATTCAATTGTGGCGCGCGATGCGGCCACTGGTGAATTGGGTGTTGCGGTACAGTCCCACTGGTTTTCTGTGGGAGGCAGTGTGGCTTGGGCGCGGCCGGGCGTGGGTGCTGTGGCAACACAATCTTTCACCGAAGTGACTTATGGGCCATTGGGTCTGGAACTCATGGCTGCTGGCAAAACGGCAGAAGAAGCATTGACGGCCTTGCTGGCCGGAGATCAACATACTGATGTCCGCCAGGTGGGCATGGTCGATGCCAACGGTAATGCGGCCAATCACACGGGCGAAAATGCCATTATCGCTTTTTGTGATCTAACCGGTGAGGGTTACGCTGTTCAGGCTAATTTGATGGAAAAACCCACCGTTTGCGCTGCCATGGCGGATGCCTATGAAAATACTGAAGGTGATTTAGCTGAACGCATGATGGCTGCATTGGAAGCTGCCCAGGCCGAAGGCGGAGATATCCGTGGCAAGCAATCTGCGGCCATGCTGATTGTCAGTGGCGATGCCACATTACCAGCCTGGGGCGGGCGGATTTTTGATTTACGCGTAGAAGATAACAATGATCCAATCCTGGAAATGCGACGACTTCTGACCGTTGCCCGGGCTTATCGGCTGATGGATGAGGGTGATGGATACATGACGGTGGGTGAGGTGGAAAAGGCGGTTGAGGCCTATAGCGCGGCTGAAGCCATGCAGCCTGAAAATCACGAAATGATATTCTGGCACGCCGTAACCCTTGCTTCCATCGGCCGGGCGGAAGAATCACTGCCCTTGTTTGCACGTGCCTTCAAGATGTGGCCCCTTTGGCGGGAACTCGTGACCCGCTTGCCCATTGCCGGTTTGTTGCCGGATGACCCGGCGCTAATGGAGCAAATTCTTGGCGTGGATTAGGTGGGGAAACTGCCCGCCCGGCTGACCATGCCCGGCGTTGTTCCGCCCAGCAATTCGCCAACCCAGTGGGCGCTCGAAATCAACTTATCCAAATCGAGCCCGGTCTTCACGCCTGAGCGCTCAAACATAAAGGCAACATCCTCAGTCGCCACATTGCCGGTGGCTCTGGGTGCAAAGGGACATCCACCCAAGCCACCAATGCTTGCATCTATGGTCTTGGCACCAGCTTTTACGGCTGCCCAGCTATTGGCAACGCCGGTGTTTCGCGTGTCATGAAAATGCCCTCGCAGCGGAATATGCGGAAGCGCCTCCTGCAATTTGAAAAACATGTCTTCAACCCTGACCGGAACAGCAACGCCAATGGTATCGGCAATGGCAATTTCCCGCGGCTGTCCTTCTGCAAGCTGTCTGGCCATCTCTACAACCCGGGCCGGGTCAATTTCCCCCTCAAAAGGGCAACCAAAGGAAGCGGAAATTGTAACCTGTACCGGAACGCCTTCCGCGACCGCACGTTTCATGATTTTGAGCGAAATTGAAACGCTTTCCTCGGCAGATTGCCCCTGATTTTTTTGAGAAAAACTGTCACTGACCACAGCTACGCAGCCAATTTCGTTAATACCGCCCCCATGGTTTTTGGTTTCAAGCGCGCGCTCAAACCCTTTTTCGTTCAGCACCAAACCCACATAAGTCACATCATCGCGAGCGGGCAGTCCTGCGACCACCGCTTCGGCATCGGCCATTTGTGGCACCAGTTTTAGGTGGACAAAGCTGGCCACTTCCAGACGGCGGATGCCAGCGTCTATCAGGCGCGATATGAGGGCGATCTTATCGCTCGTTGCCAGGAGCGTTTCTTCATTTTGCAGGCCATCCCGCGGCCCCACATCAAGAATTTCAACAAAGTCCAAAGTCATGAAACTCGCCAATTCAGCCTTAGTGGTTTACGAGAACGCACCCTTCTAGCATGAATAATTTGACTTGCGCGCGAAGAATCCAGCTATTTTGACTTGCTAAGCTTCAAAGGCCTGAGGCATTCGCGAAGGGGACTGGGTTAGTATCGAAAGCAGAAAGGGTGAGACAGCACTCCGGGCGACAATTACTGAAGGTGTGAAGCCGGGAGTGTTTACACCACTTTTCATATGCCCGAATCCGGGGTAAATATTGTCAACACCGAGCTCTCGGACTGGGCGACTAATTGCCCCGAATATAAAGTCACCGCGGTTCAGGTGCGACCATCCAATGCCAAATCGCCTTGGCAACAAAAATATCCTGATTTTACCAGCGAGACCCGAAAAATCGCAAAACCGGCTGCGGAATAACCTTCTAAAAAAGGCCAACCACTTCGCCATCTTCATTCAGATCTATGTTGTTGGCTGCAGGCAGGCGAGGCAGTCCGGGCATGGTCATCACGTCACCGCATATGACCACAACAAATTCTGATCCCCCTGAAATTCTGATCTCGCGGATGGGCAATACATGATTTGAAGGAGCCCCTTTTAGATTGGGATCGGATGAAAAGCTGTATTGTGTTTTTGCAATGCAAACCGGATATTTTCCAAATCCATTGTCCTCTGCCAATTTGAAATCATTGCGAACCTTCTTGTCCGCGATGATGCCCTCGGCGTGATAAACATGCTGGGCAACAGCCCTGGTTTTATCCCAGAGAGTCAAATCATCAGCATAGGTAAATTTCAGCCGGGATTTTCCGTCGTCTTCGTCTATCATCTGGACCACATGCCGGGCGAGATTTTCAGCCCCTGCACCGCCATGCTCCCAGTGGGTGCAGTCAATCACTGCCACTTCTTTCTCGGCGCAAATCTGCTTCACCATCTCAATCTCGGCGTCGGTATCGGAATAAAAACGGTTTATGGCAACCACCACAGGAATGCCGAACGCCCTGACATTCTCGATATGTCTTGCCAGGTTGGCACCACCCTTTTCAACAGCGGCTACATCTTCCTTGTTGTAATCGCTTTTTTCCACCCCACCGTGGGATTTAAGCGCCCTGATGGTGGCCACGAGCACAATAGCATCGGGTTCCAGGCCCGATTTCCGGCATTTGATGTTCACGAATTTTTCCGCCCCAAGATCAGATCCAAACCCGGCTTCTGTGATAACAATATCAGCGGCTTTGAGGGCGGTGCGCGTGGCGATCACCGAATTACAGCCATGGGCGATATTGCCAAATGGTCCGCCGTGAATGAAGGCAGGTGTTCCCTCCAGTGTTTGAACCAGGTTAGGCTGGAAAGCCTCCTTCAGCAGCACCGTCATGGCGCCAGGCGCTTTAATTTCTTCAGCCCTGACCGGTTCGCGTTTTCGGGTATATCCAACGATGATATTACAAAAACGCCGTTTCATGTCGCTCAGATCATTAGCGAGACAAAAGATCGCCATGACTTCTGAGGCGGCCGTAATATCGAAGCCGTCAGATCGGGGAAAACCGTTTGGAACGCCACCCAGAGAATTGACAATTTGCCTCAATACGCGGTCATTCATATCCATGGAGCGGCGCCAGGATATTCGGCGCGGATCAAGCTCCAGATCGTTGGACCAATAGACATGGTTATCAATCATCGCGGCCAGGAGATTGTTTGCAGCATTAATGGCATGAAGATCGCCAGTGAAATGTAAATTGATGTCTTCCATGGGTATGACTTGCGCCTGGCCACCGCCGGCGGCGCCACCCTTCATACCAAAACACGGGCCCAGACTGGCTTCTCGAATACAGATTGCGACCTTTTTCCCGATGCGTTGAAGGGCGTCGCCAAGCCCGACCGTGGTGGTTGTTTTGCCTTCACCAGCCGGGGTGGGCGTAATGGCGGTTACCAGCACGAGTTTCCCCTCCTGGTTATCTGCCATGGCATCCATCTGGTCATAGGTGATCTTGGCCTTGTGAGGGCCAAATAAATAGAGCCCTGAGGCAGGAATATCCAGGCTCTCAGCAATTTCGCCGATTGGCCGAATTTCTGTATTTCGGGCGATCTCAATATCGCTCAGAAATGTCTTACCCATTTTACTACCCCTTTCGCAATCGGCCCAGTATTTCAAATGAGTGGAAATGAACCGATTCCAACCCATTGCCGGTGCTCATGACCTGATTTTTCTTTCGCCAAGTCTTTGCCATCGCCCTTATGGTTGTAATTGATCGATTTCCATACGCGGCAAAACTAAAAATAGCAAGGATTCCACCTTGACGGAAAAATATTTTAATCTTAAAATATTATTCATCGGGGAGAAACAGTAATGAATATCGTTTGCCTTGGCGGTGGTCCGGCAGGTTTGTATTTTGCGATTGCCATGAAACTCCGCGACCCAAACCACCAAATTGCAGTTTATGAACGTAATCGGTCGGGAGATACCTTTGGTTGGGGCGTGGTTTTTTCAGATCAAACCATGGATAATCTGGAAAAGATGGACCCCCAGTCGGCTCAGGATATCCTGGATGACTTTGCCCATTGGGATAATATTGATGTGCATTTCAAAGACCAGACTATCACTTCCAGCGGGCATGGATTTTGCGGCATAGGTCGCAAGAAATTACTTCAAATATTGCAAAAGAGGGCAGAGGAGCTGGGTGTTGACCAGCATTTTGAACAGGAGATTGATTGCGATAACTTGCAGAAACGCTTTCCTGATGCGGAATTGATTATTGCGGCAGACGGGCTGAACAGCGCCGTTCGCAACAAATATCAACAAGAATTCGAAACTGATATCGAGACCCGCTCAAATAAATATATCTGGCTGGGTACAGCTAAGATTTTTGAGGCCTTCACCTTTGCCTTCCTCGAGACCGCGCATGGCTGGATTTGGGCTCACGCTTATCGCTTCGATGAAAATACATCCACCTTCATCGTTGAATGCTCGGAAGATACCTGGCGATCCTTCGGCTTTGACCAAATGGACCAGGACCAGACCTGCAGTGCCTGCGAAGAATTATTTGCTGATTATCTGGATGGTCACAAACTGAAAAGCAACGCCAAACACCTGCGCGGCTCGGCCTGGTTGAATTTCCAGCGGGTTATCTGCAATAAATGGCATTATAAGAACATCATCCTCATTGGGGATGCAGCTCACACCGCCCATTTCTCGATCGGATCGGGTACCAAGCTCGCTTTTGAAGACGCCATCAAACTCTCAGAAGTGTTGAATAACCGGGATTTACCGCTGGAAGAGGCGCTGGTGCAATATAAAGAGGAGCGACATCTTGAGGTTCTGAAACTGCAAAGTGCGGCCAGAAACTCCACAGAATGGTTCGAGCATGTGGAGCGTTATATTCATTTTGATCCCATTCAGTTTGCCTATTCCCTTTTGACCCGTTCCCAGAGAGTCAGTCACGAAAATCTGCGGTTGCGGGATAAAGACTGGCTGGAGGGCGTGGAGAGCTGGTTCGCCGAAAATGCATTCGGAGGCGGGCAAAATCAGTGGGTGCCGCCCATGTTTACGCCCTTCAGACTTAAAGATATGGAGCTTATGAACCGCATAGTGGTCTCACCCATGTGCATGTATTCAGCCGAAGACGGACTGGTTAATGATTTCCACAAGGTCCATTACGGTGCCCGGGCCATGGGTGGGTGCGGATTGCTCTATACAGAAATGACCGATGTCTCATCAGACGCACGGATAACACCGGGTTGCGCCGGGCTTTACACCGATGAACATGTGGAGGCCTGGAAAAAGATTGTCGATTTTGTTCATGACAACAGCAGGGCAAAATTCGCCATTCAGCTTTCCCACGCCGGTCGCAAGGGGTCTACTAAACTCATGTGGGATGGTTATGACGAGGCGCTTGACCACGATAATTGGCCGCTTATGGGGCCATCAGCCATTCCCTGGTCCAAAGACAATCAGATACCGGTTGAAATGAATCGCACTGACATGGACCGGGTCCGTGGTGATTTTGTGTGTGCCACCAAAAAAGCCATCACCTGCGGGTTTGATATGGTTGAGCTGCATTGTGCCCACGGCTATCTACTCTCTTCATTCATTACATCACTTTCAAACCAACGTGGCGACGAGTATGGCGGAAGTCTCGAAAATCGATTGAGATATCCGCTTGAAGTTTTTGCCGCCATGCGCGCCGTGTGGCCTGTTGAAAAACCCATGTCTGTCAGGATTTCAGCAACCGACTGGCTTGGGGATGTAGGAATTTCAGGTGAAGACGCCGTGGAGATTTCACAGGCCTTCAAGAAAGCAGGAGCAGATATTATTGATGTTTCCGCTGGTCAGACAACGCCCGAAGCGGACCCAATTTATGGCCGCATGTTTCAAACACCCCTTTCAGATAAAATTCGGAACGAAGCAGATATGGCAACCATGGCCGTAGGCAATATTTATGAGATTGATCATGTGAACAGCATTATTATGTCGGGCCGTGCTGATCTTTGCTGTCTTGCAAGGCCCCACTTGATTGACCCGGCATGGACGCTGAGGGCTGCGGCTGAGCAGGGTTATCACCAGATTCCTGTACCGGTTCAATACCAATCCGGGTTCGATCAACTTGAGCGAAATTTAAAACGCGCCCAGGAAATGGCACTCCAGGCATGAATGATTTATCTCAAAGACGCATCCGTGAGATGCCAGCCCACGCCTCTCATTCCAAACAATCTCTCAGGCTTTGGCTCAGGCTTTTGGCCTGCACCAGCGCCATTGAGAAAAACGTGCGGCAACGTTTCAAGGATGATTTTGAGACCACTCTACCAAGATTTGATGTGCTCGCCATTCTCGATTGGGCTTCAGATACACTGACTATGGGAGAGTTGACGGAAAGACTGATGGTTTCCAATGGCAATACCACCGGCGTTGTCAAAAGACTGGAAAGAGAAGGATTGGTGGAGCGCTTTTCCAGCCCCGATGATCGCCGTACATTTTATGTGCGACTGACCGGGAAGGGCAAAACGAGCTTTGCAAAAATGGCATCGGCGCATGAAAGCTGGATTGATGATGCGTGTAACTCTTTGAATGCAGACGAAATCGGGATTATGCTCCAACAGTTAGCCGCGCTGAAAGAGTCTATTGAAGTTGACCAGAGCCGGGGGGGTAAAAGGTGACATCAGAAAATTTTAAAGCAGAGCATTTTTTATGGACCGCTGCAGAAGGCGTCGGAATAATTACGCTTAATCGCCCCGCGCAGAAAAATCCACTGACCTTTGAGTCCTATGCTGAATTGATTGACCTTTTTACGGAACTTGTGGAGTGCAAGGAGGTTGGTGCGATTGTTTTCACCGGAGCAGGGGGCAATTGTTGTTCTGGCGGCGATGTGCATGAAGTTATCGGACCA
>JACZYI010000179.1 GCA_022571175.1 Pseudomonadota bacterium | reverse complement strand
GGCGTTGACACCGATAGCCTGACCGGGACCACCGTCAACCAACACGGTATAGCCATCAGAGTCGAGGTCGCTACCGGTCGTGACCGTGGTGACCTGCACGCTCCCGGTGAGAGAGGTGCACACGACGACAAAGGTGGTTTGCATCGTCCCGCCACCGGGCACCGTGACTGTGCGCGGATTGTCGCCGGTGACCGAGCAATTGTCCGCTACACCTGAGAGCGCGACGGCTCGCAGACCGGCCGCCACGCTGGTGAGCGTGATTGTTCCGTTGATGCCGATAGGCTGGTCCACACCACCGTTCAAACTCGCCAAATAGCCGTCGGGGTCGAGATCCTCGCCGGTAGTAACCACGCTGAGCACCAGGGTGCCGGTGACCGAGGTGCACTCGATGACGAAGGTGGTTTGCACTGTCCCACCCGGCGGCACGCTGACGGTTTGTATGCCCAGTTCCGGCGGGTTCAAGACGCCGCCCCATTCCCAGGCGCGATCAAAAATTTCACCAATAACATGAAAAGCCGAGGTGAAGTTGGGACCGCCAACGCCAAAATAGATGCGCACGGTCTCGCCCACCTCTGCCCGGAGAGGATGATCAGCGGTGAGCGCCCCGACGGCGCCATTGAAAACGAAATATTCGGGCGCTTCATTCAGGAGCTTCTCAACCGAGAAATATTGCTGTCCCAGAGTGCCAAATCTTGCCTGGGTATAGATTTCTCCCTGCATGATGTAGAATTCACGGTCAACGGATGGCAAGGGCGTATCGGGTTCAACCATAATCATGCCATACATGCCATTGGAAATATGGTGGGCCACCATGGGCGTGGCACAATGATAAACAAACAGGCCCGGTACTATGGCCTTGAAGCTGATGGTTTTGGACTCGCCCGGTGCCACTTGCAAATAGGCCGCTCCGCCGCCGGGACCGGTGACCGCATGCAGGTCAATCGAATGGATAACCGCACTATCCGGATCGTTGATGAGGGTCAGATTGATGGTATCACCCAGGCGTACTCTCAAGAAAGGCCCCGGAACCTGGCCGTCGAATGTCCAGTAGCGATAGGTGGTTCCGTCTGCAAGCACACCATCGACTTCAATCGTCTCAATGGTGATGTTGTGAACGCGCGGTGACTGCTCGGAAAGCGAGGCGGGCAGAATGGCGGGGTCGAGCACAATATCCCTGACGGCGGCCAGTTCAGCGGGCTCATCGGCAGAGATGATGGTCACAAGCCCTTCCATGCCAGCGGTACGATGACCGGCAACCGAGCAATAATAGCTGAAAGACCCGGCTTCTCCGGCCTTGAACACGAGCGTAGTACTTGAGCCGATGCCGGTGATAAATTCTGATCGGACACCGAGATCGGGAGCCACAATATCGTGCTCTGCACCCTCACCAATGATCAGTGTAATCTGCACCACATCACTCTCACGCACGGTAAGGGTTGGGTTTATGATGCCTTCAATATCGCCGCCAATGCCCACATAGACCATTTTCCCCTCGGCAATCGCGGTGGTCAGGATGAACACAATGTCGGTGGTATAAAGGTCGGGATTATCCGGGTCGCGGGTCGATATCTGCGGGGAGGGGATGCATTGCTCGCTGAGGTCAGACTCGGCTTTCATATAAGCAATCACTGCTACCCGGTCTGCTTCACTGCTGAGGCCGGGAAAAAACATTCGTGTGCCAGGCACCATCAGACGCGGGTTTGTCAAAAATTTGTCAAGACTTGCTTCATCCCAGACGATGCCGGAGTTTTCCAGGGCGGGTGAAAAGGCATAACCCTCCACAGAGGCCGCAGGGGCCCCAAAAATGCCTGAAAGCGAAGGTCCGGCCCGGTGTCGTCCGGCCTCAAGTGAGTGACATGCCTGACATTTCTTGAAGGCGGCCTTACCGTCTGGGGCAGAATTTTCCTCAGCCATGGCCGCGAGTGAGACCAGCGAGAGGGTGGCTACCACGAAGTTTACGGCCAGTGCCAGGATAAAATTTGAAATCTTGCTCATGTTCTCAGCCCCTTTGCAGTTGATTTCTTAAAAGGTCTAAAGCCATCTAAATTAATAGGCACAAAAGACGCTTTAACAACATGAGATATATCAAATTTTGCTCGAGATGTGGCGAATTAAACCGAAACTTGCCTCATTTAGATATGCCACGGGCAGGAGCGGCTGAGCCGCTTAATTCAGGCGGGGCAGGGATACAGGCAGTTGCCCGCTCGTCAGGTGAGACTCTTGCCATAAAGCACGTCGATCACCGGGCAATCAGGAACCGTGCCCCGGCTGCATTCTTCCGCCATGCCCGAGAGCGTTTTTTGGATTTTTCTGAGATCACGAATCTTGGCTTTGACATTGTCAATATGCCTCAGCGTAATCTCGTGCACTTCCCGACAAGTATATTCATGGCCGTCTACGAGTGTCAAAAGGTCACGCATCCTATCAATGGTGAATCCCAACTCGCGCAGTCGCATAATGAACGCCAGGCGTTTCACGTCAGACCAATTGTAAACACGATAATTATTTTCCGTCCTGACCGGCGAGGGCAACAGACCAATTTTTTCGTAATAACGGATGGTTTCTATATTGCAGCCAGTTTCTTTTGCCAGGCCAGCCCGGGTCATGTCGACCGGTATCGGTGTTTTATCTGCCATTTTTATTTATCCTTGACCCTGTATCTACTACAGACACCACATTGTCATCAATGAAGGCGTTTGGGAAGCCTCAAATGCCAGGGAGCTGATGAGAGAATGCCATGATGGAAAGCCAGTTTAATTTGGAGGCTCTGATGAGTGGATTCCTTGGGGACGGGTATCTTGAATGCAACCCACCCGCTTTGCAGGAACTTTCAATTGCGGCTTATAAGCTGCTGCTTGATGGAAAGACTATTACGCCCGCAGATATTGCGGTGGACATGGGCATCGAACCAAAGGAAATTAGCAAGCTTTTCGAATTAATACCTGAATGCGCCTATGAATCTGATGATCGCACCGGAATTACTGCATTCATTGGCCTTTCCATTACGCGCACCAATCACGAATTCATCATCGCAGATAGAACGCTTCATACATGGTGCGTTCTCGACGGTTTGTTCCTCCCTCAAGTGATTGGCAGGTCGGCCATCATCAAGACCAAATGCCCGGCCACAGGCACGGAAATTCACGTCGAACTTTATCCCAAAGGGATTACCAGCGCGGCGCCCGAAGATATGGTCATGTCGGTGGTAGATCCTGATCGGGACGCCTGCTGTGAAAATCTTCGAGGGGCTTTTTGTAACCACGTGAATTTCTTTGCTAATAAAGGCACGTTCATGGAATGGGCGGATGGCAAACCTGAATACGGATGCGTCACACTAGCAGCGGCTTACCAAATGGCCATGGCCCGTAACCGGGCACGTTTCCCCGATATCGATCTGAAAAACGCGGTCAGTATCAAACCAAACATAAAGCGAGAAGATCTCAATGAAGGACACTAGGAAAAACTGCTGCGGGAACAACGCCGATGGCGAAGGAAGCACCTTCGATCTGGCCGTTATTGGAGCGGGTTCGGCTGGATTTTCCGCTGCCATTGCCGCCGCCGAGAGGGGCGCGCGGGTGGCGCTGATCGGTCATGGTACCATCGGCGGCACCTGCGTTAATGTGGGGTGTATTCCATCCAAAACGCTTATTCGCGCCGCCGAAACATTGTATCAGGCGAAAATGGCCTCGCGGTTTGCCGGCATCCGGGCAGAAGCGGCACTGGCGGACTGGTCGCAGATCAAGGCACAAAAGGACAGCCTGGTTTTGGGTCTCCGTCAAACCAAATACATTGATGTTCTGCCTCGGTATGAAACGCTCACCTATGTGGAAGGGCAAGCACATCTTGTTCCTGATGGTGTGCGCGTCAACGGCGATCTGATCGGTGCCAACAAGGTCGTAATCGCAACCGGATCACACCCGTCCATACCGCCTATTGAGGGCATTGAGGACGTGGACTACCTGACCAGTCAGTCGGCATTCGAAGTGGACGAA
>JACZYI010000178.1 GCA_022571175.1 Pseudomonadota bacterium | reverse complement strand
TTCCTATTGCGGGTGAATATTTGGAGCAATGTGATAAATTGCCCTGGCTCCCCTGGCAGCCTGGCTTATCACTTTTTCAAAAGACAGTTCTCCGACTATAACTTCCTGGACACCCAGTTGTTTCAATGCTGCGACTTGCTCATTCCGGTGCACCAATGCCCTGATTTTTTGATCTCTGGCAATCAAAGCTTGAATGACCGCTCTGCCTGTTTTACCCGCGGCTCCCGTTACGAGGATCATGGGGTTGAATTCCTTTTGGTTAGCTTAAGTTTGGAGTAGATTACTAGCGAAGTTTCGCCTCAAACCGACAAGAAAAACAAGCTTAATAAACTCGAAATACTAATATCGAAATCCTAAACAAATTCCTAATGATAAAATTCCAAATACACCAAACAAAACGAAGAAACCTATTGAGGAGAGTCAATCAATTTTGCCCTGTTTTTAATTTTGTCCATTTGGAATTATCGATATTGTTTAGAATCTAGAATTTTGGATTTCGAATTTTAAATCAAAGTAATTTTATTTCATCGCAAAAAAAAAGTTGACTCAAAATCAAAGTTGTTTTTCTGATAAAACATTTAATGCCGGATTGTTTTCCCAATCATCATGTCATGTTATTTGTATTTGAGATTTTTCTTTTATATTTCTGGCTCTGGCTATATTAGTTTTAGTTGTCCACCGCATTCACCAAAGCCTCAGCTTCCATCTCTACCAGGTACTGGTCTCCTATGAGTTTTGCCTGGATCAATGTGTTCGCCGGCAGAATATGATGAAACCGCTCCCCATGGGCCCGGGCCACAGCCTCCCAGTTTTCCATACGGCTTATATAGACGCGGGTTCGAACGACGTCCTCCAGGCGGCCGCCCAGGGATTGGATTGCGCCCTCGATCTTGTCGATCACAAAATGGAGCTGGGCTGCAGGATCGTTTCCCCCGATGGCCCGGTCACCGTGTGTCGCTGTTGTTCCGGAAACAAGTATTCGATCGCCGCTGCGCACCGCCCGGCAGTAACCGGCAATCTCCTCCCATGGCGTACCGCTCAGTACAATACTGCGCCCATCAACTCTGTTTTGAGCTTCGTAAGGTGACGGAATTGACTCCACGTGATGGCTCAAATCTCCGGATGCTGTTAAAAAGGGTGGTTTACGATACTCATCCCCGCAGTCGCCGGGAATGGGCGTAAGCTTTGCAAGGGCATCCCTGATCCCGGAACGGCTGTTCTCATCGAGAGAGAACTGGAATAGACGCAGGTTATCTCGAATATGTTCACTTCTGCCGAGTTGCGCGCCGATGATAATTCCACCCACGGCCGGTTCTTCGAGAATATAGCGACACGCAATATTGGCTATAGAAACTCCGTATCTCCGGGCAATACTTTCTACGGAGTGAAGGAGCTCCTGAAAAACTTCCCACCCGCCCGCTACTTTGATGAACCGTCCGTACTTCATTTGAGACCAGGTTTCCAAATCATCCCAGTTCGGTTCTTGCTTGCCGAGCCATCGCTCCGTAAGAAAGCCGCCCGCAACCGTACCAAAAGCCAGCAGCTTGATTCCGTGGTCGATGCACAATTGGGTCAACCCATTTCTGGCACGCTGATCGAGTAATGAGAAACACACCTGGTTTGATACGATATTAATACCGCTATTTACTACGATTCTGAGGTGTGGGGTGTCGAAGTTGGTCAGACCGAGATGGCGGATGAGCCCTTCCTCTTTGAGCTCTTGCAGCCAGAACAGGCAATCCAGCCAGCTCGGGTCGGCGTAGTTCCAGGCATGGAATTGCAGCAGATCGATGCAGTCGGTTTGCAATCTCTGGAGGGATCGCTGCACAGCGGTGCGCACATCCTCTTGTTTTGTGGCGCCAGGGGTGGGTACCCATTTCGTCAGCAACTGCACCGACCCCGAACCTTTTTGGCGGTGGAACAAACCCGCGATTTCTTCCGCCGATCCGTAATGATCAGCCATATCAAACGTTGTAAAGCCGGCATCGGCGTAGGGTAACATGGCGCTGGCTGTTGCTTTGAGATCTAACTTGCGGCCATCCCGCTCCATATCCGCAACCTGCCACAACCCTGTCAAAATACGGGAAATGCTGAAACCTGGCGCCAATTCACAGCGCTCTACTGTCGTTTTCATAGAACGGGTTTACTCCGATGGTAAGGTTGAAAAAACAGCATCTACATCGACGCCACTCCGGCGCAAGCCTGCCATCTTACGAATATAGACGAGGGTCGCCACCGCCATTACTGCCACCCAGATGGGCGTCGAATGAAAATACCACGCGCTGGCAGTACCGGAAAGGTCTTTCCAAATATGGATTACAAGGAATCCACCAAGCACAATTGTACCTGACGATGCCAATAACACCTGGAGCTTTCGTGAGGACACAACGCGCACTTGCAGGGCCAGACCAGGGTTTCGTTTAGGAAGCGCCAGTACCGAAAGACACATGAGGAGAAAATTCACCAGCATCGATGTGACCAGGATATCAACCCCGAGGAAAAAATCACCGGCAAGATGGCTGCCGACAATTCCAACCGATGCCATAAACCCGCTAAGAACGATGGCGACATGCGGCGTTTGCCATTTCGGATGAACCTTCGCAACTTGTTGAGGGAAAATACCATCTTGCGCCCACGCAAACATCAGCCGTGAAACAGCGAGAAGCATGGCAGGCAGATCATTGATCAGGGCGACAGCAGCACCGGCTACGATGGCCACCGTCCAGCCTGTCGGTAATAAATAGCCAAGGAGGCCGGGTGGGCGGTAATATCTCGCTTCATGGCTTCTTCAGCGATGTAAGTCCACGGTACAGCGTGGTACACAGCCGCTGTAAACAATATGTAGAATGTCCCGACCGTAAATACCGCAATCCCGATTGCCAGGGGGAGTGAGCGCCCCGGGTTGCGCGCTTCACCTCCCGCTTGTGCGATGGAATCGAACCCGATAAAGCTTGAGAACAGGATTGCAGAAGCCGCGAGATAAGCAGCAAAGCTAAACGGCGAGGATTCGGTTTCCGGAATTGTCCGTCCTTCCCGTTCCAGAAGCGCAGCAGCGAAATCATTTTGATCGAAGGAAAATCCCGCCACGATGACAACCGCGCCAAGGGCAAACATCAGGAACATCAACGGAATAAGGGTACGTTCATACAACTTAACCCCGCGCAAGTTTATTGCAACGAAAGTCCACAGGAAAGCCAATGCCAGGAGGACCCGAACGGATCCAGAATCCAGGGTATTGGCAAGGTCCACCCATTCCATTGCCGCTGCTATGTCCCGCAGGAAAGGAATCAGGAGGTAGGAGACTATTCCAATAGCGATGGAAAGGCCGAACCACTGGGAGAAGCTGGCTACGAATCCCAAGTACGGATTCAAGGCGCGGCTAGCGTATATATAGCTGCCGCCGGCCCGTGGCATAGCCGAAGCCAGGATCGCGTAGGCCAGGGCGGCCAGCAGAGCGGGCAGCGCTGCCAACAGGTAGGCGGGAAGCACATTGGGGCCTATACCGGGGACGTTCCGCTGAATCATGAACGGAATCACATTGATGGCCGCGCCCATCATGGAGCAGATGCCGGTCGCGGCCAGGCCCATCAGGCCCATGCGGCGAGCGAGCCCGGTGTGTGTGGCGGGTGTGTCTAACACTCCGGCTTAATACATACTTTCATAAGTACGATCTCAAAAATTTGGACAGGATGGATGTGTCTGCTCTTGCTGTCATTGCGAGGCATTTTTTTGCCGAAGCAATCTCATGCCTACGTAAGATGGGGATTGCTTCGCTGAAGAGCGCTCGCAATGACATAAATAAGTGAGTTTTTGGTCAATCACTGACCTAATCCGTCACTAAAAAGAAAGCGAAAGGCGACCCCGGAGGAAAGTCCGGCAGCTGCCGGACGCATATAATGTGCGCGTAGCGCCACCAATCGAGGAGGCGCCTGTAGCCCGCCGGAGGACCCCGCAGCCCCGATGTTTTTTATCGGGGCGAGGAGGCCGGAGCGGCCCTAAAAACCTACATCCGGTTTCAGCA
>JACZYI010000019.1 GCA_022571175.1 Pseudomonadota bacterium | reverse complement strand
GTGGGGGCTCGGCCTATTGCCTGACCTGTCGGCTGGATCATAAAAGCACGGACTAACAGTCGAGTGCGTCCTTGAGCGAGCCCAAATGCTTTTCAAATTTTTTCCAGCGGCCAACGGAGGTCTTGAACAGGGGCCGTCGGACCTGAGCTGCACTCAGAGTAAAGACCGGATGCTTGCTGTCATGAAATTCCAGGCATTTTTTATCCCACGGCAAGCCACAAAATTCCAAAACTCCGCGGCAAATCCCTTCCTGGTCATCAACAAGGCTTTCATAGGAAACTTCCAATATCTTTTCTCCAAATCGTTCTTTCCAATGATTTATCAGCGCCATTGATTGCCGATAAGAGGTGCCAATGGATTTGAGATCGGTGGAGTAGAAAAATCCCAAATTAAAGGGCCGGCAATATATGGAGAGGCAATTATCCATGGGGTCTCTTTTCATGAGCAAAATTTTTGCTTCGGGGAAAATTTCCGAAATCAGTCCGATAAAAATGAAATTTCCCGGCATTTTGTCTGTGAACGAATCATACCCCGCTATTTCGTCTTTGATGCCTGATAAATAAATCTCCTGTAGTTTGACGCGCTCTCCCCTTGGTATTCCGTCCTGCCACCTACCCTCCTTTCTCGCCTTTAACACCGGTTTCATGACCTCATTCATGGCTGTCCGCTCCCCGCAAGCTCTTATATTCTTGTGCATGGAGAGAATCTGCTCCATCAAACTGGTGCCAGAAGACGGCATGCCCACAATGAAGATGGGTTGTGGGGTCTTTGCCCCCTTCCGGGTTTTTGACTGAGTCCACGGGAAAAGACCGGTGAGCTTTTTCAGCATTTCGTGGGAAGCAGCTTGGCTTTCCGTCAGATAGATTTTCCCGGTTTTATCAAAATAAGCGCGAAGGGCACCATTTCCCCTGATATATTCTTCGAATGCGCGGTCATAGTCTCCCTCTCGCTCCAGTTTTTTGCCAAGGGCAAAACCGATGAAGGCTCGATCAAGGTCAGTTCCTGAACCCGAACGACGAAACTCCTGCGCTTTTTTCATGTCCCCATTGGTGATGAGGCTGATATCCATATCTGCCAGCATGTTGAAAGCAGCGCCAAAGCTCCGTTCACCCTCCATGGCGTTTCGCACCATGACCACGGCATCCTCTAAATGACCTTTCCTCAACAAAAACCCGGCGTGGAACAGGGCTATATTTTCGTCGTCGGGAAATTGTTTTGCCCAATGATCAAGCACATCAGACAATCTTCCCGGAATGCGCGTTGCCATGGCTATATTGGCGCATCGGCGCATATGATCCGGGGTGATGGTCTCCAGTAGTAAAGCCTTTGAACACAGGCCCCAGGCAGACTCTGTTCTTCCATTTTCAAACAGCATGTCCGCCCAGAAGAGATAAATAGCCGGAGCCTCCTCAACGGGCAAAGTCGCGATAAATTCCAGCATTTTATCGGCTTCTGACTGCCTGCCAGTGAGGAGTGCCGCCAGGCCATATATGATCCTGACGCGGCACTTGTGGGGAAATCTCTTAAAAAGTTTTTCGGCTTCGTTATAGGCTTGGTTGAGCTTTCTTTGAGTCAGCAACTTCTCAACTTCGCTGGCACCGGCAACAGATATCTGATCCAGATCAGACCCCAGGTTGATTGAGATTGTTTGCCCCCCGTCGCTGCCCATTATCACCTCGCCTCGTCTGCCTCCATGCCCGGACCCGAGACTAGTCCAATCGCGGCAGGAGCGAAAGAAGCCGCGCGGATAATTATGCAGAATTCAGAGCCTCAATCAGTGGTCCGAGATGTTTTTCAAACTTTTTCCAGTGGCCTATTGGGGTTGTATGCAGAGTTCGCATGGCCAAACCCGCACCCATAGGCAAGGTGGGGTTTTTGCTCTGCTGAAACTCCAGGCAACTGGCGTCATAGTCCAGACCACAATGATCAAGAATATTTCTCACCGTGGGCTCCAGGTCTTCAGTCAGGGTCTCATAGGGCACATCCAGAATGTGGGAATCATAGTTTCTTTGCCAATGATTCATAATCGAGCGATAGAGCGCATAGTTTTTCCCGATATTTTCAAGATCGACCGAATAATAGCCCCCGGCAGTGAAAAAACAGGTGAAAATAGACACGCAAATATCCCGAGGGTCGCGCGTCATATGGATAATACGCGCCTCAGGGAAGATATCCTTCACCAGACCAATGGCAGCAAAATTTCCCGGCATCTTGTCGGTAATGGCCGCAAAGCCTTTGATCTCTTGCTGAACATCTTCGAAATAGAACTCCCGAAGCGCCTGGACATCCTTTTCCGGAATACCGTTACGCCATTCGCCCGAGCGCTTTTTCTGAACCACCGTGGCCAGCATCTCACCTATGACTGTGCGTTCACCCAGCGCACGCACTTCCCCGTGCATCGACAAAATCTGTTCCATCAGAGTGGTGCCCGAAGAGGGCTGACCCACAATAAATATTGGCCGTGGCATAGGATCAGATGCGCGATCCTGTGCAGATTTATCGCCGTCCTCCCTGCCTCCGGTATATTTTGTTATATAGCCATAATAGGTCACCATGCCCTGGTGATCGTAATGTTTGTTCTTCTGCACAAAATAGTTTTTAAGCGCTGCATTGGCCTCTGAATATTCGGCAAAAGCCTCATCATTTTCATCACGGTTCTCGAATATTTTGCCAAGCGCAAAGCAGATATGGGCCTGCTCAAAATCTTTTGCGCCCTTTTTCATGGATCGGGCTCGTCTAATTTCCTTATCATCAATCAGGCTTGAATCGAGATCGGCCAGGCTCTGGAGCGCCGGACCATAATCGGATGTGCTTTTTAATGCCTTTTTGGCTGCTTTCCTGGCCCCATCCAGATCACCACGATGGGCCAAAAGCCGGGCCTGATAGCGCGAGACACCCAAATCATCGGGAAATCGCTGGCTCCAGCCCTGAAGCGTCTGTTCGAGCCCGACAAAATCATCATTATCCAGACCAACCTGGGCACAGGATCGAAAATGACGGGGCTCAGCCACGTTCAGGCTCAGAATTTTAAGTCCCACCATATAAGCAGGCCCCATCATCTGATGGGCAGAAAGCTGATTGGCCCAATATTCAAGAATGATCAGAAAATCGCTTTCAGGTAATTTTGAGAGCAGTTGTGCGGCCTTGTCAGCTTCATCCATCCGCCCGGTCAAAAGTGCTGCAAGGCCATAGACTATATTTGCGGGACCGCTGTTTGGATATTCCAGATGAAACAATGTGGCGCCTTCGAAAGCCTCATTAAATTTTCCCTCGACAAGCTTCTTTTCCAATTCGACCGCGATGGCTTTCATTCGCACCTGATCAGCATCAAGCTCGTCACTATCGGTTACATTTGTCCCTTTATTTCCAGCCATCTTCACCCCGTTCAGCCCAAACCAATATTTGGTGGCGCACCCTAATCTATCGCCGCGCCCAAGGAAAGCGCGGAGGATGCATTATATTTTATCCGCTAGATTGGTGATCAAGCCTTTGGGATAGAATGAACTTGCTACAGGAGTTGGTTTTCTTTTGCTTTATCAGTAACGCGAGGCTTCAGATTTTCGAGCTCAACCACCGGTTCAAAGTGTCCAAGTTCAAAAATGGTGACGGTGGTATTGGGCCAGCCGAAGATTCTGTATTTGCTGTCGAGGGCATTCATCAGAGCCCGGGCTTGCTCTGGTAATTCTGCTTCTGGTATTGCGCTTACTGAGCTCATTCCATAGGTGCCTGTGGTCGGCGCAGATTCAAACCCTTGAATGTTAGCAATACCACCGGCACCCAGCACCGATGCGTACATGGTCCCGAACCCGCCCCTTGGATCAGCGCCATTATAGAGATCGGCAATATGCCAATCGTAATAACTGGCCTTGATTTTGGTAGTGGCATCCAGGATTTCAAGCGTCTTCTTGTTAGAAAATTCACGGAGATGAGCCATCAGGTCCACTTCGAAGTTGGGAAAGGCTGCAGCACCCCATTGATAAAATTCCGAAACCTGAAGGGTCTTGCCCCTGCCGTGAACGCCGCGGATGGAATTCACAAAATTCAGGCCGTTTTGCTCAAGGCGATTCATCACATTCCGACCGGTAAAGGCACGCCTGATAATGTTGGGTCCACCGATGGAGCCCTGAAACAGGCCATAAAGTACCACCGGGTCCTGCCAGTTCGGGATCAAAATTTCATTCATAATATCGTTCAAAGACATGGTGATGCCCATGACCGTCAGGAGTTTGGCATCCCAAACGCCGGGCCGTCCGCGTTTGCCCCGCATGGTGCTTCTGAGATTCTTTTTGGGATAAATGAGTGCAATCTGCTCATAGACCGTGACGTTATAAAGATTGAGCCAATAGGCCAGTTGCTCATTCTTCGAGAGCAAGGAATGGTTCGCGTCATCAAATAGCGCTTCTAGCGCCCGGCGATATTCACTGATCTCAGCGATCTGCTCATCGGTGAGATTATGGAACAATACCCGGTTGCCCTCCATCCAGGAGGGTTTGGAATTGCCCAACCAAATACGGGTGCCGGTTCTTTTTTCCCGGTTCCGCGGGGCATAGCGATAAGACTCCCCCACATCAAGCACAGTCTTGTTCAGAACCAGATCCCAATAGTCATAATTCACGCGAATTCGGGAGCGCTCGGTGTAAGCCTTGAATATATCAAAGGCAGGATCGGTGGCATGGGATTGGCTCGGCTGAACCAGAAACAGGGCCCCCAGCACCAGAATCATCTGCAATGAGGTTTTGAAAATACGCACAGCTAGCCCTCCATCCAGGTCAATCAGGGACAAGCTTACCCGCAAAAGATGTCAGAACAACATTTTTACCATCAATTTATAGTGTGCACGGGCCACTCAGGCCATTTTCTAGAAGGCACGAACGCATAACTGCTTATTTTTCGACTTCAGTTTCCGACTCAACTTCATCAATTGTTACAGAAGTGCCGGGAAAGCCAAAAAGCTCGAATTTCTGTTCCAGCGCGCGGAAAAGAGCCTGTGTATGTCGGGGTAAACTTGCTTCAGGGGCAGAAAATATTTGTATCCCATTGTCGCGGCCAAAGAGGCTCAAACCTGTGACTGTACCCAATGCCCCCGGGCTATCTTGAACAGCCATATTGGCTACGCCACCGGCACCAAGCATTGAGGCATACATGTTCCCAAATCCGTCCCTGGGACTAACACCGTTATAGAGATCGGCGACATGCCAGTCGTAATAACCGGCTTTTATTTTTGTAGTGGCGTCAATGATTTCCTGCGTCTTGCTGTCGGCAAATTCTTGCAAATGCGTCATCAGGTCCACATCAAAATTGGGAAAGGCAGCAGCCCCCCACTGATAAAATTCCGAAACCTGAAGGGTCTTGCCCCTGCCGTGAACGCCGCGGATAGAATTAACGAAATCCAGCGCATTACGCTCAAGAAACATCTGAACATTCGAACCGGTAAAGGCGCTTGTATTAATGTTGGGTCCGCCAATGGAGCCCTGAAACATTCCATAAAGCACGAGCGGATCCTGCCAGTTCGGGATCAAAATCTCGTTCATAATATCGTCGAGTGAGATGTTAACGCCCATAACCACCAAGAGCTTTGTACCCAATACGCCCGGTCGACGGCGGCTGCCTTTCATGGTGGTTCGCAAGTTTTTCCTCGGATAGATAAGCGCCACCTGTTCAAAGAGCGTGACATTATAAAGATTGAGCCAATAGGCAAGCTGTTCATTCCGCGAGAAAGAAGCATAATCCACACGATCAAAAATCTCTTCAAGACCAAGTCGATAATCACCAATTTCCGCAATCTGATAGTCAGATAAAGTTTCAAAAAGAACCCGATTACCCTCCAACCACGAGGGTTTAGTACTTCCTGCGGAAATTCTGGTGCCGGTACTTCTTGTGCGGTATCGCGGGGCATAGCGATGGGACGGCCCCAAATCAATAACGGTCTTATTCAGAACCAAATCCCAATAATCATAATTGATCCGCTTTCGGGCACCTTCAGTATATTCCTTGAACACATCAAAGGCAGGATCGGCGGCGAAGGACTGGCTTGGCTGAACCAGAAACAGGGCCATCAGAAGCAGAATTATCTGTAATGGTGTTTTGAAAATACGCATGGCCAGTCCTCTCATCGAATCAATCATGAGACAAGCATACCCCCAAAAGATGTTAGTACAAAATTTTTGCCATCAATTTTAGTGTGCAAGCGACTGAGAGAAAATGATTTACCGCTCATCGTTCAGTATTTTGCCTGATTTTCAGGGCAAAAAGATTCAGAAAGCGAATTAAGTGGAACGGGAGCGATTAAAAGCCAAATTCCCGAATGAGTGTTATGCGAATTTGGCGGATGATTTTTGAAATTATACTTCGGCTCTCACCTTTCAAGCGAACGCTGCCAACCAGCGACCACTTGAAATTCTGGAGAGACTCCACAGGCTCCAGGATGATTTTATAAATGGCCGCCTCGGGAACATAATTACCATCGTCTGCCTCTCTCACTGGCAAGTCGCCGCCATAAGTCGATATCACAAAAGGATCATTCAAGGCTCCCAGACCCATCAAATCGATGGTGATAATACGAACTGGAATGGCTCGAATGGAAGGATCGTCTGGATAAAAAAGCGCCTGATCTCCTTCCTGTATCGCTGCAATGTCTTCTTCATTCACATAGGCCCTGATTTCCAGACGGTTCATATTGGCGATATGCATCAAGACTTCATCTTTTGTCACCCAGGAACCCCGGACCAGAGTTTCCCGGATTCCGGAGACTTCGCCATCCAGCTGACTCAAAATATGAAGTCTATCCCGGCGCTCTATAAGGCCCTGCAATGTGGTCCGGCTGAAAGCCAATTTTTCCTCAATCACTCTTCGACGACTGGTAATTTGAGCCGAGACTCCAAATCGTTCGGTTTGCCACTCCATTTCCTCGACTTTAGCTTCCGCCACGCCGATAAGATGTACCAAATCAGGTGACGTCAGGGAGATCAGAGCATCGGAGGAATTTACCTGATCCCCATTCCTGGCCGAAATTTCTGAAATATAGGACGCTTCAGGGGAATACACGGTCGTGAATGAGGATGAACTGATAACAGCAGGCGCATAAAATACGCTCTGCAGAGGGACCACCAACAGCAAGAGCAGCAGAGTGAAAATTCCCAAAAATAACGGTCGGCGACGCATAACGACCTCCTCGCTTCGGCGTGAATAATAATATCTTAACTCCTTGATGACAGGACGAATAATCAACCAGATAATATTCATTGCGAACAGCAAAATTCCGAGCAGTTTGAAGAAAAAGACATAAACCAGAAGCGCAATACCCAGAAACATGAAAAAGCGATAAGCCCAGGTAGCATACGCGAGGGTGATAAGGCCATTATGTTTTCCCCTCGGAAATGTCACAGGGGGCTTATCCTCAACACCAAGCAACCAGCGCCGCAAACGCCATCTGCCAAGAGCAAAACATTGCTCCTGCATATTGGGCACATCAAGGGCATCCGAGAGCAGATAATATCCGTCAAACTTGAGGAATGGGTTGAGATTCAAACCCAGACTTACGATCCATGTGGTGCTGCTCAGAAGGAATGAAACACTTCTCAAAGGTCCATCGGGCAAAATAATCCAGAGATAGGTAGCCAGAACAGCCAAAAGCAGCTCAGACATGACTCCGGCCCCATCGATCATCAATCTTTGCTTACGCCTTGACAATTTCCAGGCGTCCGAAGTGTCCGTATAGGGAACCGGGAACAGAAAAAGAAAAGCGATGCCCATAGTGGGAACGCGGCAGCCATAATATTTTGCTGTAATCGCATGGCCCGATTCATGCACAATTTTGATGAATATCAGGGCCAGAAAGCCATAGATGGCCCCGGTAAAATTGAAAAAATACGAAAATGTTGTGATGTATTCATCCCAGCGACGGGCAACCAGCAGCATGGCAACGAACGCCAGGACTATGGCGATTTTCAACAAGTGCCTGGAAAACAGAAAACCCAGATGCGGTGTGATACGGTCCAAAAATGCGTCGGGTCTTATCAGGGGTATTCTCAAATAGAAATAGCTCTTGAAAATTTTAGCCATACGACCTTTGAGACTATCCGGCCTGATTGTACCTTGCGGGACAGCAGGCTTTGATATTCTTTTTATGAGCCCTGCGTGGTGCAAGAAATTTGCAAATTTCACTACCAGCTCGGGTGACACATCTAATGTGGTCTCCAGGGATGTTTTTTGTGCCACATCGAGGAAACTTTGATCTGGGCTCCATCGCGAAAGCATTTCATATTCCGCCCATCCGATACGATAGTAAGCATTGGCAATTGGATCATAGAGAGTCCAACCCGGACTGCCGAAGGCATTTCTGGGTGCGGAGTGAATTGAAAGTTCTTCCCGCAAATGCGGTACCGGTTCCATAAACTGCTGAAAAGCTTTCAGAACATCCTGGTTCATTTAATCAGAACCCCAGCCATTGTCTGATGGCCGCCAGGGGTCGCCTGAGGACATGCATTATGATGGGACTTTTTTCGCCATAAAGCTTAGCGGTTCCCCGTAGTCCAATCCTCGGTTTATTATTGTTGTCATTCAAGGCTGCTTTTAGGCGAAAAGCCAAGACGCCCTCCGCGGTTATTTCTGCCTGGTAGCTTGCGAAAGTGAGGCTGGCTGCCAACGGACTTCCCGGGGCAATATTCAAGAACATATTCACCTCGGTACCCAAATCCAATGTGATAGCGTCTCTCACCGGCAATAAAATCTCGATTTCAATATTATTCTGGTTTGCGATGGTTGCTATGCGCTGTCCCGTTTCTACCGGACGACCGATCCAGATATTCAAATCTCCTATGACGAAGATGCCGTCTCTGGGAGCCCGAATTTCCACGCGTGCCAATCTGCTCCGGTAGAGTTCAACTTCGGCTTGTTTGGTGGCAACTTGGCGTTCAAGCAAGGGCATTTTAGCTCTTGCTTCAGAACTGTTGATAGCCATTTGAGCGGCTTGCTGGTGCTCTGCTTCTGAAACACGCAATTCGTTCTCGGCAATGAGAAGAGCATTTTTAAAATCTGTCGGATCCAGCCTGAGAATAAGCTGGTTTGCGCTGACCTTCTCATTGGGTTCGACGTAGAAAGTGTCAATGATACCATCCACCTCCGAGCGGATGAGTATGGGATCTTTGGGAATGATTTCGGCAGGCGCCAAAATGGTCTGGCTTACGGGAATCAAAGAAGAGATAAATAAGCCAAGAGCGATTGCTAAAACAACTTTTCGCCGGGATGAGGATTTCGGCAGCCCCCATGATCTCCGTCTGGTAGCAATTTTTCCCCAAATGAGCGAATAATTTTTACAAACCTCCTGACACAACTTAATGTCTTTCTCTTTCCATTCTGCTTCGCGCGCAAAAAAAGCGATACCACGGATGTTCTGACCCTCTCCGTACAGCGGAATAATCAAACCATTTTCAGGCAACCAGCTGCCCCAATCTGCCTGTAATTCCGACTTAATTTCAGATCGCTTCAGGAGACGAAAATCTTGCTTGAAATTTGATCGAAATTGGGCCTTCAGAACCTTGTTAATCCAGCGAATGAAGGGCGCATCCTGATCGATGTTCGTTTGCCCTGATACCGTCTGAACGCCATTCCTTTTACCTCCCTCAGCCCAGATAACACACAAGCGATAGTCAATGAGAAGGTTGGTTTTGTTCGCCAGATCAAAGAGAATATCCTCTTCGTTGTTAAGTTCCAGCGCTTCCCGCAGCATCACCAGAAGGCGTGAGAGCTTTTCAACTTTTCCTGCCAAATCCTGTTCAGAGGTCATGGTTGATCAACAACTGGAATCAAGAACTCAGCCGTTCCGCTCATGCCGGCCATGAGTTCAGGAAAATCACCCTGAATAGTGCCTCGTACCCTTATAGATTGGCTTACAGGATCAATATAAGCACCAATGGAAATGACGACAGCTGTGTAAGGGGTTTCCAATTCGTCCACATTAAATTCAAATGACGATCCTTCTTCAATCCATGTTAGCCAAACCGAGGGAACCAGCATATCCACTTCGAGTTCTCGATCATCCAAAACACGTATCAAGGGGTCGCCCGCCGCTACATATTGGTGCTCACGAACAAAGACATCCATCACCCGGCCCTGAAAGGGAGCATGGATTTCACATCTTTCAATTGTTGCCGTCATTACATCTGCTTGAGCTTCTGCACGAGCAAGTTCGGCAATGGCCTTTCCCATTTCGAGTTCACTGGCTGAATTCAACTCCTTCAGCCGTTCAATGGCGACCAGGTTGGCCGTAGCCACTTGCAAATCCGCGAGGGCCTTTCTCATTTCCATTTGATAAATCGAACAATCGAGACCAACCAATACTGAGTTTTGCGTAAAATAATCGCCATCACGAACAGAAATTGTGCTAATTCTCCCGGCCAATTCGGTTGAAAGGGTTGTAAAATTGACTGGGGTAAGCTGGGCCCGGACTGAATTTTTTGCACGATTCTCTCCGGCTTTCTGATATCCAAAAACCGGTGATGAAAGCCAAAAAGCGGTTACACCTACCGCCAATAAAATCAGGAACTTTTTGGACTTCAAACAATCCAAGAATGACGACATTCTAACGCTCATCACCCATTCACCTGATTGGTCTACTGAAGTTGAACACTCATGGCATCACTTAACAATTGAGAAATATCTCCTTTTTCCCATGCCATAAACCGACCTTCAATAGACGCAGCAACCGTTGCAATGCTGTCATCTGATATGACATCTGGCAGCGGGTCAAGTCCCAAAGAGGCGTACATTCTACCCAGAGCGTTTTGGAGCATAGCATAAGTCTGATATTCCATAAGCTCAGCAAAAATAGCAGCAGCCTGAGTCCGGATTTCAGCTAACCCACTTTCACTCCGGGATTCCACCCTAGCCACGGTATATTCCGCAATCCGCTGATTTACCTCCTTGATTTCCCTAGCTCTTTTATATTGCTGGGTAAGGGAAGTATATTGCTGATGAGACAGTCTTACTTGCGAAATTATAGCCATGCTGAGTGCAAGACGTTGAAGCTCGGACACCTGTTGTTGAGCCTTTCCGTATTGTATTGCAGTGGGGCCGGAGGCAAGGTCCATCAAATTCCAAGTAAAAAGAGTGCCCAGCTCAGCCCAAGTGTTGTTAAAGGCAAATGAGTTGGCATCAAAATAACCGCCTGAATTCAATTCCAGACCAGGCAACATCCTGACGATGGCTTTTCGGGCTTCCTGGGCATTGATACGTTCGGTATAATCCGCTTCATAAAGCTCTGGCCGGAATGCAAGGGCTAAATCTTCCAGCTTATCAATCGTAATTTGCCGCAAATCCTGGGGTACTGAGATGTCATCCGGTATCTCCAGTTCAAAATCTGTGCCCGGACGAATGTTCAAAAGGCTTGCCAGCTCTGTCTTGGCCTGTAACAGCTCGTCTCGTAATGTTTCTAATTGCCTGATTATTTCGAGCAAAGACTGCTGAAATCGCAAGGATGTTATGATGGGCTGCAGGCTTTCCGCCTCAATACTCCTGGAATCATCCAAGGCTACCTGGGCTTGGTTCAGCGCCTCCTGCACACGATCCCCCAACAACTGAGCTGCCGCTGCTCTCCAAAAAGCAAAACGAATGTCCATTATCAGGTTTTGAACAACCTTGCGGCGTCGCTCTCCGGCAATGAGAACCCGGTCAGCTGATTGGCGAGCCTGAAAATAACTGACACCAAAATCCAGAATGTTCCAGGTGTATACAATGTTACCTGCCCACCGGCCTCGGTCCTGGGACGTGGATGGCTCCAGAGTTTCGCGGCCTGTTAAAACAGACCGGCTGAAGGCTGCCAACACGTTACTTCGTTCGGTATAACCGGCTTGTGCAACAACCCGGGGCAGCATGTCAAATTGAGTCAGATTAAGTCCGGCGATAGCTGTGGCCTGTTCCATAATTTTAAGACGATGATCGAGATTATATTTGATGCCCCTGGCCATCCCTTCATAAAGGGTAATTGGCCCATCAATTTCTTCCTGTCCTGCAAACATGAGAGCTCTGTCAGCCAGCGCCTGGAGTGATCTGTCCGAGATGGAAATTGGACTAGGCCTGACCGTGCAGGCTCCCAAAAGCACTGCACCGATGACAACCGAGAATAATATTTTCATATTCATACGGAACTCCTAGACAGAGGCATTTATATTTTCAGCATCTCGCATAGTTTTTGCGTCGCCGAATTGTTCGATTTGTTCACTGAGTGACGCCCGTACATTACTGTTGATCTCAGAAGTATTTTCAGGAAGTAAAATCTCACTTGCCACAGCAACACTGGTAGATGGAGGAATTGATTCCTCATCAGGCAATTCATCTTCATCAGAACTGACAGCAGCATCGTCAGCGGTTCGATCCGTTCGGATAATGCGGAAAGTAGCGGTTGCTTCATTTCCATCAGCGTCCCGGGCGGTAATCTGAATTTCAATATTAAGGCCGGGCGTATCAGGCAAGGTTCCGCTAAACGTCTGGGTTTCGGGATCAAAAGTCAACCAGCTGGGCAAGGGTGTGCCATCAGCCAGAGTGGCCTCCAGATCAGTGATTTCATTGAGCGCCGAGGGACCCTCCCCATTTAGAATCGAGAAGGCATTCGAAGGAATTTGATATTCAAATGTCTCTTCCACCTCAGCGAAGAAATCGGGGATGCCCGCATCCAGATAAATCATGCCGGTTGTAAATGCAGCCAGATCCCGCTGAATTTCTGCAGGTGTTCGGTCATCCGATTCCCCTAGGCCAAAGCCGATTGTTATTCCGGGCGAAGAGATCGGGCTGTTTACAATAAGCGCGGCATCAGAAGCCGCATCGGCACTTGATTGGGCTGAGGGTGGCGCTTCCGCGGGTGATTGTGTGTCCGTATCGGGCGCAGCAGGTGGTGTGGGTGTGACACTCGGTGCCGTAATGTCAACACTGGCCTCCGCAGTGGCAGTCACCTGACCATCGGTCACGGTATAGACAAGCGGGACCACCCCTCCCGAGCTTCCTGAAGCTGGCGTAAAGGTCCATGTTCCATCACCATTATCCACCAGAGTTCCCAGACTTGGATCTGCCAAACTCACAGAAACAATTGAAAGAACATCTCCGTCGGCATCGCTGGTGTGCGCCAAAAGATCAGCCGCCGTGAAGGTAATGGACCCATCTTCCTGGGCAGATCCCAGCAAGAAATCTTCCGCCACCGGCGCATCATTAACAGGAGTTACTGCCAGGGTGGCAAATGAAGAGGCTACAAGTTCGCCATCAGACACCACAAAATCAAGGCGCACATTGTCGCCGTTAAAATCCGGGGCAGGAATAAAGGTGAAGGTTCCATCGCCATTATCTATCAAGGTGCCCTGGCTTGGATCCGCCAAAACAAGGGATGTAATAGACAGGCTATCGCCATCACTATCTGTGCTATTTGCGAGCAAATCCGCTACCGAAAAAGTGATCCCAATTTCTTCTGGTGTCGCACCCAAATCCACTGAAGCTGCCTGGGGCCCTTCATTTACATTGGTCACCGTGATGGTCAGGATTTGCACATCGGTAGCGCCCGCAGCGTCTGTAACGGTCACTTCAACCACATAAGTATTGTTTCCTGCGGTATCTCCAAGGTCATTGGGATTTTCAAAGTCAGGGGCGGTTTTGAAGGTCAAAACGCCGGTGGAGGCATCAATGTCGAATTTGGCTGAATCCGCCCCACCGGTAATGCTGTAAGTAGCCGTATCGCTTGCATCCACATCGGTGGACGTAACAGTGGTCACCGCCGTTTGATTTTCTTCCACAGACTTGGTGGCTGTTGATCCACTACCATCAGAGGTAATCACCGGTGCTTCATTAACATTGGTGACCGTAATAGTAAGTATTTGCGTGACCGTGCCGCCATTGCCGTCTGAGACCTGCACTTCCACCACATAGGTATTGTTGCCATCGGAGTCGGTGGGATTTTCGAAATCTGGTGCTGAGACAAATGTCAATTCACCGGTGGTTGGATTGATAGAAAATTTGGCCTGATCAGCGCCGCCAATGATCGAAAAGGTGAGCGTATCGCCATCAACATCAGTTGAGGTTATGGTGGTTACAGCCGTCTGGTTCTCGGCCACAGACTTGGATGCGGTGGTCCCGCCGCCATCCGAAGTAATGGCGGGAGCTTCATTGACGTTGGTAACGGTAATGGTAAGTGTCTGCACATCAGTGCCACCATTGCCATCAGAGACCGTGACCTCAACGATGTAGGTGTTGTTGCCATCGGAATCACCCGGATTCTCAAAATCAGGTGCTGTCTTGAAAGTCAAAACGCCGGTGGCTGGGTCAATAGCGAAGATCGCTGCATCCGCACCGCCCGTTATAGTATAGCTGGGCGTGCCACCATCCACATCGGTAGAGGTAACCGTGGTCGCAGCCGTTTGATTCTCATCTACTGACTTGGAAGCGGTGGTCCCTCCGCCATCCGACGTAATGATTGGCGTTTCATTAACATTAGCAACGGTGATAGTCAGCGTCTGCACATCGGTAAGGCCACCACTGTCGGTTATGGTTACTTCGACTACATAAGTATTATTGGCATCTGAATCCGTAGGTATTTCAAAATTTGGTGCCGAAATAAATACGAGCACGCCAGTGGAAGAATTAATACTGAATTTTGCTGAATCAGCACCACCGGTAATGGTATAAGTGGCTGTATCGCCAACGTCGATGTCAGTAGAGGTAACAGTGGTCACCGTATTCTGGTTTTCATCCACAGATTTGGATGCCGTTGTTCCCCCGCCATCGGAAGTAATCGTTGGCGCTTCGTTTACATTGGTAACCGTAACCGTAATCGTTTGAACATCAGTGCCACCATTGCCGTCTGAAACGGTGATTTCAACCACATAAGTGTTGTTAGTATCTGAATCTGTAGCTGACTCAAAGTCAGGTGCTGTCTTGAAGGTCAAAACACCGGTGGAGGAATCAATATCAAATTTGAGCTGATCTGCACCGCCGGTAATTGAAAATTCCGGCGTATCGCCATCACCATCACTCGCCGTTACCGTAGTCACTGCTGTTTGATTTTCGGCCACAGACTTGGCAGCTGTTGTATCACTGCCGTCAGAGGTGATACTCGGGGCCGCATTTGCACCGCCCTCCCCCACGTCAGTAACCGTAATGGTCAGTGTTTGCACATCTGTGCCGCCATTGCCGTCCGATACTGTAATTTCAACTATATAGGTGTTGTTCGTATCGGAATCTGTTGGTATCTCGAAATCAGGGGCTACCTTGAAGGTCAAAACACCAGTGGAACTGTCAATATTGAATTTGGATGAATCAACACCGCCGGTGATGGAATAGCTGGGTGTACCACCATCCACATCTGTTGAAGTTATAGTGGTTGCACCGGTCTGGTTTTCAGCCACTGATTTGGAGCCGGTGGGCCCACCGCCGTCGGAGGTAATAATGGGATCGTCGTTTACATCGTTCACAGTAATAGTCAGTGTCTGCACATCGGTAAGGCCGCCACTGTCCGTGATTGTCACCTCAACCACATAGGTATTATTGCCAGCCGTATCACCCAGGTCGTTGGGCGACTCGAAATCGGGCGCTGAGGCAAAAGTCAAAACGCCAGTGGAAGAATCAATATTGAATTTGGCGGAATCCGCGCCGCCAGTAATGGTGTAGGTGGCTGTATCGCTTGCATCAATATCGGTAGAGGTAACCGTGGTCACCGCCGTCTGGTTTTCAGTGCAGGATGTGGATGC
>JACZYI010000177.1 GCA_022571175.1 Pseudomonadota bacterium | reverse complement strand
CGGCAAAGAGGGCTGAGGCCAAGAAAGCTGCGGCTAAAAAAGCTGCGGCCAAGAGGGCTGAGGCCAAAAAAGCTGCGGCCAAGAAAGCTCTTGCTAAAAAGGCTGCAGCAAAGAAAGTTGCCGACATGAAAATTGCTGCTAAAAAAGTTGCAGCAAAGGGGGTTTTGGTGGAGAGGGCTGGAGCCAAAAAAGCTGCGGCTAAAAAAGCCAAATCCAGGAAAGTAGCGCCCAAGGAACCAGCAATTAAGAAGACGACACAAAAGAAGGCTGCCGCAAAAAAAGCTGCTGCCAGGAAAGCTGCCACCAAAAAGGCGCAGACCAAAAAAGCCAAAGCCAGGAAAGTGACGCCCAAGAAACCGGCAATAAAGAACACGACACAAAAGAAGGCTGCAGTAAAGAAAGTTACTCCGAAGAAGGCTCTGGCCAAAAAAACTGAACCCGGAAAAGTGGCGCCCAAGAAACCAGAGACCAAGAAAGCGGTATCTAAAAAGGCTGCACGGAAGAAAAGGCCATCAACCAGGAAAAAAAGAAATTAGCTATCACTTTGCGCGGGAAGGCCGACGGGATTAAAGAGCATGGTCAGAAAAAAATTACAGCGAATTCTTTATGTTGAGGATGATCTCGACATTCAGACCGTGACTAAATTTGCTCTGGAAGAGATCGGTGGATACAAGGTCGAACTGGCAGCTTCCGGGCCTGAGGCGATCAAAAATGCCCCAAATTTCAGGCCTCATTTAATTTTGCTGGATGTGATGATGCCGGGCATGGATGGCATGACAACCCTTGATGAGATGCGTCGTCTGCCCGGTTTTGCCGGATTGCCGATCGTCTTTATAACCGCCAAGGCCCAGGCCCATGAGGTGCAGAATTACCGGGAGCTGGGCGCGGTCGATGTCATCATCAAGCCTTATGATCCGTTGACCCTGTGCCAGGAAATAGAGGATATTTGGGAGCGTTTCCACGATGATTCATTCTGACGATAGAGCAGAAAAGTTCAAAGCCAAGCTGGCCGCGTTGAGTTCCGAATATGCCAAGCGCCAAACCACCTTGATCGCAGATTATCAGGCAGCATGGATATATTTCCTGGAAGCCAGTGGCGGTGAGGAAAAATGGGCAGAGACCCTGGAACGGTTGATTTTTATTTCTCACAGCCTGGCGGGATCTTCCGGGACCTTCGGCTTTGAGGAAATATCCGTGACGGCCAATAAAATCGAAGAAAATCTGCGACGAGTTCGGGACCGGGGAAGCCTCGAAGACCGTATGCGGAAAACACTCAATGATCTGGCTTTAGAACTCAAAGACTGATGGCTTGATTTAATTTTTGCAATCGATGCATTGGCTGGCGGCCGGGTCCAGTTCCAACCGCTTGGGCGCAATATCTTCACCACAGGAATGACAAGCACCATATTCACTCCCCTCCATGCGCGCAAGCGCAGCCTCTATCATGTGAATTCTGGCGCATCGCCGACCCTCTACCGCTTTGGCCATGGCCTGAACCCGCATAGCATCCATTCGTGACAAGCGACCAACAGACTGCTGGTCAAGCGGCACCGGGCGGCTATCATCGGCGCTTGCTTCATTCATCGCCACAAGCGATCTGCGCTCGGTCTCAAGTTGATCGCGCATGGCATTCAAATCAATGGACTCATTTTCTGACACGAAAGTTCTCCACTCCAAACCACTCCATATCTGAGTTGGCAATGGCAGCAATCAAAAGGAGGGTAATCAGGGTTGGCGCAATATTGTCACGAATCTGCCATCAAAACCAAGGTAATTTTTGATCTCTGCCACATGGTCAATGGGGTCTTCATAGCTCCAGGCGATATTTTCAACCATGCCCAGTCCGGTTTTCAGGGAATAATAACTGGCATCACCCTTGATCGGGCAGTGGGAGCTATGGCTCTCATTTTTGGTGAGGCGGGACATATCAATGGCGTCTCTCGGAAAATACAAAACCGGCGCGTAGTCCTGGCCATTGTGGTGCTCCCTTAGTTCGAGCGCACGGGACGTTTCCAGAATTAGCGAGCCGTTGATCCGGGCACTCACAGTAACCGTCTCGTCCAGCGGGGAAATTTCAGCGGTATGTTTGTTGCTCATGATCATCCATCCGGAGTAAAAAATTGTCTATTGTCGATCAATCAGATGGGTATGCGGGGGTTCCATATCAAGGTCACCGGGTCAGGGGGGGCCGGAAAAACCCACTATAAAAAAGGGTGGTGGACCCGAGGGGAATCGAACCCCTGACCTCTGCATTGCGAACGCAGCGCTCTCCCAACTGAGCTACGGGCCCATGAGCCTGAAAAACCGATCTTACCTAGCCCCGATCACCGCCAGCCACAAGATAATTTTGCCTCATTCTGGCAAGACTTCCGGCACAGTAGCAATGCAGGAAATTTCAACCCGTGCCCCCAGGGCCAGCCCGTTGGCACCAAAAGCAGACCGGGCGGGAAAATGATCCGAAAAATAACTGGCGTAAATATCATTCATGGCGGGCCACTCGTCCATATGGGCCATAAACACGGTGCAGGAGACCAGATTATCCAGAGTGGAACCGCTACGGGCCAGCGTGTCACTTATATTTTCCATAGTCTGCCGGGTCTCAGGCCCAATGCCACCCTCCACCAGCAGCATGGTCTTGGGGTCAAGGCCAATCTGGCCCGAAAGATAAAGCATATTGCCAACCCGCACCGCATCGGAGAAGGGCAGGTTCATATCCTCGTATAATGGCGATTCTTTATACTCCGCCTGTTGCGATGAAACGCCTGTAGTCATTATCAAACCTCCAAGAATTAATGCCAAAGCAACATATGAAATAAGTCTCATAACCATTTGTTCCCAAAAGTTAATCTATAAACTGTTCCAGCAATATGCGCTCGGCCAGATTATGTTCCCGGTCAAATAACAAGGTCAGCGTTACCGTGCGGTCTTCCTTGATCCAGATATCGGTCACATCGCGCACCTCATGCATATCGGCCACCGCACTGACCGGGCGATGCCGGTGGGCGCAGACCTCAAAGCGTACTTCCGCATCATGGGGCAGCAGCGCACCCCGCCAACGCCGGGGCCTGAAGGCCGAGATGGGGGTCAGCGCCAACATCCCCGCACCCAAGGGCAGGATAGGGCCGTGGGCGGATAAATTATAGGCCGTGCTGCCGGCGGGTGTGGCCACCAGAACCCCATCACAGACCAGTTCTTTAAGCCTGACTTTGCCATCCACATGAATTCGGATACTGGCGGCCTGTCTGGTTTGCCTCAGGAGCGATATTTCATTGATGGCCAGCAGTTCAATCTCTTTGCCCCTGGATGTCCTGGCCTTCATTTTTAACGGGTGCAGGATCTGTTTTTCCGCTTTTTCAATGCGTTCTATCAGGCCCTCGGCGCGATATTCATTCATCAGGAAACCGACCGTGCCTTTGTTGAGCCCAAAGATGGGCTTCCCTGTCCGGATCGAGTCATGGAGGGTTTGAAGCATAAAACCGTCACCACCGAGTGCCACAATAACATCGGCCTCGTCCGCATCAGCAAAATCATAGGCAGCGGAAAGCTTGGTCAATGCCGTTTTGGCCTCGTCCGTATCGCTGGCGCAAATTGCAACTTTCAAAGCCATATCTGACCCCCTGAAGAGCTAAAGAGTATAACTGGGATGGGCGGTGAACGGCAAACTTTTCTGGGGTCTGCCCAATGAAGCCAGGGGAGCCTTAGCCTCCGGTCATGTTCATATGCCGCTTAACCGCAGGCGGGCGGTCCTGATCGTCGATGATAAAATCATGCCCCTCGGGCTTTCTGCCGATGGCGTCATCAATGGCAGCTTCAAGCAAATAATCATCCGGGCTGGCCCGAAGCGGTGACAGCAGATCGGCCTTGTCCTCCTGACCCAGGCACATATAGATGATGCCGGTGCAGGTAACCCGCACGCGATTGCAGCTTGCACAAAAATTATGCGAGAGCGGGGTGATCATGCCAATCCGGCATCCGGTCTCGGCGATATCGAAATATCGTGCCGGTCCACCGGCTTTGTGCACTACGGGGGTCAGCGTCCAGCGCTCCGCTAGCTCAGTCTGAACTTCTGACAAACGCAAGTATGTGCGC
>JACZYI010000176.1 GCA_022571175.1 Pseudomonadota bacterium | reverse complement strand
TGACCACAGCGGAAGAAATGGAACTTCTTAAAGCGGCCAAGGATATTGCCACTGTAGAAGTTACGCCCCAGCATCTCACAATTTACGCACCGGATTGTTATGACGAGCTTGGTACATTAGCGCAAATGAACCCGCCCATCCGGGAGGTGCGTCATCAACAAGCCTTGTGGCAGGCTGTGAGCGAGGGGACTGTCAGCGTAGTGGGGTCCGACCATGCGCCCCACACCCTGGAAGAAAAGAACCGGCCCTATCCTGAAAGCCCCGCTGGTATGCCCGGGGTGCAAACACTGCTTCCGCTTTTATTGGACCATATGAACGCGGGGCGTCTGTCATTGGAGCGGCTGGTGGAATTGACCAGCTATGGAGTCTACAAGACCTTTGGACTGGACCGGAAGGGCGTGCTTGAAGTGGGCTTTGACGCTGATTTTTCACTTGTTGACCTCACCACAAACTGGACAATTGAAAAAGACTGGCTGCAAAGCAAATGTGGGTGGTCACCTTTTGAAGGCAGGAAAATTGTTGGAAAACCCATCGGCACTATTCTCCGAGGGCGGAAAATCATGTGGGAAGACGAGCTTCTGGGAGAGCCTTCAGGTAAGCCAATATCTTTCCAGACCATGGATTAACAGGTGCGGCTCAGAAAAAATTTAATGCAGTGCCAAATGGTTAGTGCAGGGAAAGACTAACATTGGCGTAGCGAAATTCTTCGGGCGTGACGAGGTCTGTGGAATCCACATTCACCGAATATAGCTGACCGTCCAGCTCAAGTTGCCAGAATTCCAGAAATTTTGTCAGTACCGGATAGTCGGGTGCCAAGTCCAAATCCTGCCAAACATAGCTCTGCAACAGATCAGGATGATCAGGCATGCGGAAGAGAATTTCCGCAGTCGCTAAACGATACCCCCTTAACCATAGATTATTATTCTTATTCATTGATGCCTCCTTTTGTTTTGGAGCTCACCAATTTGTCTGTGTCTTACGATTCTAGCATAATCACTGTTTATGAATTGCTAATGAATGGATATTTTTTGAATGATTAAGGATTGGGGAGCGCGATTGATGGGTCACCCACAGCAACAAAAGGACCGTTTAGAAACCCTTTTTTATTGTAGAGAAACGAACTGTTGTCGGGATGATAGACTTGGCCGCCCGCAGCCATCAGAACGCCCTGACCGGCTGCTGTATCCCACTCGCGTGTTGGGCCGAACCTCGGATACAGGTCTGCCTTTGCTTCCGCTAACAGGCAAAATTTGAGCGAGCTGCCAACAGCCTGGTGGTCGGCCACATTGAAATGTTTGATATAGGCCTCGGTTTTGGCATCCAGATGGGAAACGCTGGCTACCACTGTCAAGCCAGAGGCGGGGGCTTTTCTGGTTGAGATTGAACGGTTGATTTCCTCTGGTCCTCGCCAGGTAATTTTACCGGCCTTCTCGAGGTTAAGTCCCCAATAAATCGCGCCCATGGCCGGGACACCAACCACCGCCAGAATAGGTTTCTGTTTATGAATGAGGGCGATATTGACGGTGTAGCTGTCATCGCCCTTGATAAAGCTTTTGGTGCCATCGAGGGGATCAATCAGAAAAAACAAATCTCCAGGGACAGCGATCAAACCATCGCGTTCACTTTGCTCTTCAGCCACCAGAGGAACACCGGGTGCCACGCGTTCCAATATTTCCAGAATAATATCCTCAGCTGCCTGATCGGCCTCGGTAACCGGGGAAGAGTCTGCCTTGATTGATACTTTATAAGACCGTTTTTGAATATCCATAATTTGCTGCCCGGCCAACCGCGTCGCCCGAATCAGTTGTGGCAGCAAGTTTTCCAAACCTTCTGGGTCAGTAAAATAAATGATGAGGCTCCTCAGTTGATTTGTCTGTTTCTGTATGCAAGACACTAAATCGATTTCACTAAATGGCAACCATCAACCGTTAGGGTCCGGTCTGGTGAGTAAAATAATTTTGGGGTCATAATTTATGTTGGATAGTACGCTTGCAACCCTTTTATGTTCACGGCTTTGTCATGATCTTGTCAGCCCGGTGGGTGCCATTGTAAATGGCCTCGAAATTCTGGAAAGCGAATCGGAGTCGGAGTTTCAGCGCCAGGTGTTTGATCTGCTTTCAAACAGTGCGGGCGAAACATCAAATCGCTTGAAGTTTTTTCGCTTGGCCTTTGGTATGGCCGGTGAGTTTGATGAAGAGATAGACAGCGAGGAACTGGAGGTTGCGCTTTGCGGATATTTTTCTGCCAGCAAGATTAATGTGGTCTGGAAGATAAACAAATGCATGATTGCGCGTGCCCGGGCAAAATATTTTCTGAATGCTGCGTTGATTCTGGGCGAATCGATAATACGCGAGGGCGTGATAGAAGTTATTTATGACCCTGATACTGAGAGTAGTATGATTCGAGCGGAGGCTGAACGACTCAATTTTGATGAGAATGCCAGGAAAGCGCTTCTTGGTGAAATAGAAATCGATGAAGTAACGGCCCGTTACTCTCCCGCATATCTTGCGCGGCTGTTGGCGGAAGAAGCTGATCTTGTCTTGTCATTGAACGACGCCTCCGAGGATGCCATCATCCTGTCTGCAAAACCGATCTCTTAAGGGTCTTCGAAATTGTCTTGTAAGGTTCCGTTCCCCCAATACGCTTTACAGCTTCTTAACGCTTTTGGGCCAAAGTCAGCCTGCGAATTTCGACGTTGATAGAAGGCGTCGGTCGTTCTCAGCATCGGACTATCAGGGGCCTAAATCATGGATGATCTCTTAAGTGAATTTCTCACTGAAACCTGGGAAAGTATTGAAGTAGTAGACGCACAGCTAGTTGAACTTGAAAAAGATCCTAGCAACAAAGACGTGCTCGATAATATTTTCAGGCTTGTTCATACTATCAAGGGCACCTGTGGATTTTTGGGATTGCCCCGGTTGGGAGCAGTTGCCCATGCTTCTGAAAACGTATTGGGCCAGTTCCGGGATGGAACTCTGCAAGTAAATTCACGTGCTGTAACGGTCATTTTGGCAAGTCTTGATCAGATCAAAGAAATAATGAGCATTATTGAACAAACCGAAAAAGAGCCAGAAGGCAATGATCATGAATTAATTGCCAGACTTGATGCGATTGTAACCGGTGATGGCAGTGCGACTGGAGAGCCAGAAATTGCGGTAGAGCCATCTGAAGAACCAACTGCTGATTTGAGGCCCGGCGAGGTTTCCAGGGAGGAACTGGAAGCAGCATTTCTGGCAGCCGATGGGCCCGATGGCACATCCAATGCTGAGGATGATGATGTTGATCTCTATGCCGCGGTTGGCGGAGACGATGGCATTGCTGTCATGGCACATCTACTTGAAAAGCGTCTTATGGCCGATACAGCCGTGAGCGGTTTTCTGGCGGATGATCTCAAGAACAAGCTACAGGGTCTCTGGGTCTCCCTTTATAAAGGGCAAACCGGGAGTGCTGATACCATTGCCAAATCACTGGTTGTCAGAAAGGGATTCAGTGATAGCGAATTCAGCTCACTGATTGAAATTGCCCAAAAGGTTTTTGAAGAGGTCGGGGTTGATGCTGATATAATCGAACAGTCTCTGGTTCTTTTGCAGACGGTGAGTAAGCCCATGCTTGAAAGCTCCAGTCAGATTGCCAACTCTGATGCCAAAAAAGCCAGTAGTGAAGCTCGAAAAAATACTGGCGCTGTCTCGTCCAGAAGCAACCAGACAATTCGCGTAAATGTAGATCTGCTCGAAGACCTTATGAATATGGTCAGTGAGCTGGTGCTCACGCGGAACCAGTTAATGCAAATGGTGCGTAACAATGATGAAAGTGAGTTTGCGGTTCCACTGCAAAGGCTCAGCCAATGCACAACCGAGTTGCAGGAATCGGTGATGAAGACACGGATGCAGCCGATTGGAAATGCCTGGGCAAAATTGCCCCGTATTGTGCGTGATTTGTCCCATGAGCTGGACAAGAAAATTGAATTGGTCATGTCTGGTGCCGAAACTGACCTGGATCGACAGGTGTTGGAGCTTATTCGTGATCCGCTGACGCATATGGTTCGCAATTCTGCTGATCACGGCATTGAACAGCCGGCAGAACGGTTGGCGTTGGGCAAGGAAGAAACGGGAATAATCAATCTTAAGGCCTAT
>JACZYI010000175.1 GCA_022571175.1 Pseudomonadota bacterium | reverse complement strand
ACTTTCACGGGGGGGCGCTAAGAAACGACCCTTTTATCGCATAGTGGTGGCCGATTCCCGTTTTCCAAGGGATGGTCGATATATTGAGCGATTGGGCACCTATAATCCGCTGCTGCCCAAGGACAATGACAAGCGCGTTACCCTTGTGGTCGACCGGATCAAATACTGGCTGGGCGAGGGTGCGCAGCCCTCTGACCGGGTTCGCGGTTTTCTGGCATCGGCAGGTCTTGCCGAGAAGCTTGTGCGGAATAATCCCAACAAAGGCAAGCCGGGCAAAAAAGCTCTTGAGCGCATCCAGGAGCAGGCAGACAAAAAAGAAGCGGCCAAACAGGCTGCAGCCGATGCCGCAGAGGCTGCGAAAAAAGCGAAGGAAGCGCCGGTTGAAGAAACGCCTGCTGAGGAAGCCAAAGCCGAGGAGGCTCCTCAAGAGGATGCCAAGGCTAAAGATGCTCCCAAGGCTGAAGAAGCTCCCAAGGAGGACGCCAATACCGAAGATGCTCCCGAGGAGGATAATGCCAAGGCTGAAGAAGCTCCCAAGGAGGATGCCAAGTCTGAAGAAGCCCCCAAAGAGGATGCCAATGCTGAGGATGCTCCCAAAGAGGATGCCAATGCTGAGGATGCTCCCAAAGAGGATGCCAAGGCTGAGGATGCTTCCAAGGAGGAGGATGCCAAAGACGAAACCAAAGCTGACGAGGCTCCTGCGGCTGAAGAAGATTCTGCCAAAGACACAAAGGAGGATGAGTCAAAAGACTCCTGACCCCCATGTCCGGGAATGTACAAAAAAATCGCACAAATACCGATTGGGTGTGCCTTGGTAAATTTGGAGCGCCACGGGGATTGAAGGGCGAATTGCGTTTACAGATTTTCACCGGTGATATTGAAGACCTGAAAAGCCGGAAAAATCTGTGTCGTGGCGATGATAAGTTACCGGTGCATCTGAACAGGGTACAAGTGATTGCGCGCGGGCTGGTGGTAAAGATTTTGGGTGTTAACTCGAGGTCTGATGCTGAATTCATAACCGGAGATGCCCTCTATATCAGACGGGAAGATTTGCCCGATATTGCCGACGAGGAGTTCTATTTTGAGGATTTAGTCGGCCTCTCGGTGCTAGACCCGGAAGGGAGCATCATGGGCAGGGTTAAGGAGGTACATAATTTCGGAGCGGGAGATATCATCGAGATTGCACTTTCCACGGCGATCAAGGGCAATGGTAAAAATGCCATGGTGCCTTTCCGCAAGGAAATTGTAACCGCGATTGACCTTGAAGAAGGAATCATGACAGTTGCGCTGGAGGACTGGTTCGCGAATCAGTTGGAGGCCAAAGGGGATGACAAGGAGTGATATGGCGTGGACGGCGCAAATCTTGACCCTCTTTCCGGAAATGTTTCCGGGGCCGCTCGGGGCTTCATTGGCTGGGAAAGCGTTGAAACAGGGACTATGGTGCATCGAAACACTGGACATTCGAGAGTTTGCAGGCAATAAACACCGCGCTGTGGATGACACGCCAGCCGGTGGTGGACCGGGCATGGTCATGAGGGTGGATGTATTGGCCCGGGCCATAGATGCGGCGCGAAAAAAGGCCAGGGACGAGTGGCCTCTTGTCTGTCTCTCGCCCCGCGGCAAGGTCTTTGACCAGGCTATGGCCAAGGCCTGGAAAGAAAAGGGCGGAGTGACTTTGATATGCGGCCGATTTGAGGGTGTGGACGAACGTATATTCGAGGCCCGTGAGGTTGAAGAGGTGAGCATTGGAGATTATGTACTCTCAGGCGGCGAACCAGCGGCCATAGCTGTCCTTGATGCGGTGATAAGGCTTTTACCGGGTGTTGTTGGAGATCCGGAGGTTTTGAAGGAAGAGAGTTTTGAAGAAGGGCTATTGGAGTATCCGCACTATACCCGGCCTCGCGTCTGGGAACAGCGGGAAATTCCAGAAATCCTTCTCTCTGGCGATCATAAAAAAATAGCGGAATGGCGCCGGAAAAAAGCAGAGGAATTAACAAAAGACCGTCGGGCAGACCTTTGGGGAAAACGCGACGGACCAGATGGTAAAGAGGGTACGAAATGAACAAGATCGAGAAATTTGAAAAAGAACAAATGGCCGCTTTGATCGAAAAGCGGGAAATTCCCGAGTTTGCACCGGGCGATACTTTGAGGGTTGATGTGAGGATTGTTGAAGGCACCCGCGAGCGGATTCAGGCTTTTGAAGGTGTCTGTATTGCTCGCAAAAATGCCGGCATAAATTCAGCCTTTACCGTCCGAAAAATCTCCTACGGTGAAGGTGTGGAGCGGATATTTCCTCTTTACGGACCGCAAATCGACAAGATAACCGTGGTGCGGCGAGGCGTTGTACGCCGGGCAAAGCTTTATTATTTGCGTTCTCGCAGGGGCAAATCGGCCCGGATTGCCGAGAAACAAGATTATCAACGTAAAAGCAAAGCGGCTCCCAAGGTGGACGCGAAAAAAGTTGCCACAAAGAAGCCCACCGTGCAGAAAAAATCTAAAGGGACCGCCAAAAAGCCCGCCGCCAAAAAGGACTAGGCCGTTTCAGCCAGTCTTGCAGGCAGATTTGAATATCATGAAAAGGGCGGTGACCATCTTGCTGCCCTTTTTTATTGGCAACCATGTTTCTGATTGAGTGAGGGGGCGAATGAAGTGAGCGTTTCTATTGCGATCATTGGTGCCACTGGCAACGTGGGTCAGGAAATCTTGAATATTTTGGCAGAACGGGATTTTCCTGTGAGCGAAATCTTTGCTGTGGCTTCGCGCCAGTCCATGGGTCAGGAAGTGGGCTTTGGCGAACACAAATCCGTTCGCCTTGAAGCGATTGAAAATTTTGATTTTTCCAAAGCCAGGATCATATTTTTTGCGGTCAATAACGAACTGGCATTGAAATATGTGCCCAAAGCAACCGCGGCCGGCGCCATTGTCATTGATAATTCATCGGCCTTTCGTATGGAGGACGATGTGCCTCTGGTGGTTCCTGAAGTTAACGCCTCGGCGATTAAAAACTATAAAAACCGGCATATAATTGCCAATCCCAATTGTGCCACGGCCCAACTGGTAGTTGTCTTGAAGCCATTGCACGATGCTGCCAAAATCACGCGGATAGTGATGGCCACCTACCAGTCTGTCTCAGGAATTGGCAACGCAGCTATGGACGAGCTGTTTTCACAAACCCGGGCAATTTATGTGAATGATGATATTGATTCAAAGAATTTCACCAAGCAAATTGCCTTCAATGTCATTCCCCATATTGATAGTTTTACCAGTGATGGATCAACCAGGGAAGAAGCCAAAATAGCCGAAGAGACCCGAAAAATTATGTCCGCAGATATCAGGCTTACCGCGACCTGTGTTCGGGTGCCGGTCTTTGTTGGTCATTCAGAAGCGGTTAATATCGAGTTTGAAAAGCCCTTGACCCCGGGCTCGGCACGGAAGTTGTTGCGGGAGGCCCCCGGTTGTATGGTGGTGGATAAGCGCGAAGATGCAGGCTACATAACGCCCGTGGATTGTGTGGGTGAGTTTGCCACCTTCATCAGCCGAATTCGGCGTGATCCAACGGTTGAAAACGGTCTGAACATGTGGATTGTCAGTGACAATCTGAGAAAAGGCGCCGCTTTGAATGCGGTTCAGATTGCTGAAAGTCTGTGGGCTGATCATCTCTCCCCTTAGCGTGCAGAGAGAGGAAATTACATATGGCAACTGCAAAAAGAAGCATCCTCTATATTCCCGGAAGTAACGCGCGTGCGATTGAAAAAGCTCGCACCCTTGAGGCGGACGCCTTGATACTGGATCTGGAAGATGGAGTCTCAGCGGACAAGAAGCAGGAAGCGCGCGCGATCATCATGAAGGCTCTGGAGAGGGGCGGATTCGGAACCGGCGAAATTGCGGTCCGTATCAACGGCCTTGATAGTCCATGGTATTCAGATGATCTTGCCTTTGTATCAGATATCCCTTGTGACAATGTTGTACTCCCCAAAATGGAAAACAGTGACTCCGTTCAACAGGTGCGGGATGAATTGGGTACTCAAATAAACTTCTGGGCCATGATCGAAACGCCCGAGGGTGTGCTGAACGCTTTTGAAATTGCCCGGGCGGATTCCAGACTGAACTGTCGGGTGGTAGGGACGAATGATTT
>JACZYI010000018.1 GCA_022571175.1 Pseudomonadota bacterium | reverse complement strand
TCCTCTTCAATATCCAGTGCCTTTTCATGCATCTCCTCAGCCCGGTCCAGTTCACCGCGGGTGTTGTATATAATTCCGAGGTTGCCATAGTTGTTTGCCATGCCTTCCTTGCGGCCCAGTTCTTTATTCAGCACCAGTGCCTTTTCATGCATCTCCTCAGACCGGCCCAGTTCGCCGCGGGTGATGTATAGATTGCCGAGGTTGCCATAGTTATTTGCCATGCCATCCTTACGGCCCAGTTCTTTATTCAGCACCAGTGCCTTTTCATGCATCTCCTCAGACCGGCCCAGTTCGCCGCGGGTGCTGTATATGTTTCCGAGGCTGCCCAACGCTGCAGCCTGCCCTTGGCTGTTAGCGCTTTTCTCGGTTGCTAACAAAACCTGCCTATAGGCAGTCTCTGCATCCTCGATTCTGCCAATACGTCTAAGTAAATTACCCATTTGGATTCGGGCTTGCAAATCTTCTGGGTCAAGCTCTAGCGCCATTTCGAAGGCCTCAAGTGCGCCCTGGGTATCACTATGAAAGCGTAATGCCCCCAAATGAACGGCAGCGGCTGCGCGATCATTAACCGCCAGTTCTTCGTCCTCAATGATTGTCTCAAAAAGTGCTTCTGCCCGATCAATCTTGCCTTGCTCTAGTGCCTTTAAAGCAGCACCCACGAGAGCTGGTTGTTCCTCAGCCTGCTCACCAAGAGCAGACATGACCTCCGTGAGGTCTTGGTTTTCGGGTCCGCTCGAAACCGTTTCTATTTGAAGATGTGCGTCGACCGGAACGATTTTGCGCTTCACCCATTCCGCTAACAATTCCGGGTGCCGCTGCGCCAAAAAGATGCGAATTTCATCTTCATCGCTCCCGTTGAAATCTTCGGCCCCCTTAAGCCACCAAAACAGGGCCACCATCGCAAAAATAATGGGGCTAAAATAGAAAAGAATTTGCGCCCATTCTGGAAAATTTTCGAACGCGCTGGTAAGTGATAACCCCGCAACCGAGGCAACTATCGTCAGGGTCAGGAACGCCACCAACACAAAGCGATTGTGCAGATGTTTTGCCCAACCTTCGGAATCTTTGAACCAACTCATGGCAGAAAACTAACCTACACACCCCCTAAAGGCGAGTCCTTGGGCCAGTTACACCCCCTAAACCGCGACTTTAGCCTTGATGAGCGGATGGGGGTCATAGTCAGTGAGGGTAAAATCTTCGTAGCGGAAGGAAAAGAGATCGCTCACTTCCGGGTTGATTTTCATGGTGGGCAAGGGTCTTGGCTCACGGGCAAGTTGCTCGTCCGCCTGCTCCTGGTGATTGGAATAGAGATGCGCATCGCCGAAAGTGTGGATAAATTCACCCGCTTCCAACCCTGACACCTGGGCCATCATAAGGGTCAAAAGGGCGTAAGAGGCGATATTGAAGGGCACGCCCAGAAAGACATCAGCCGAGCGTTGGTAAAGCTGGCAGGACAGCCGCCCGTCGAGCACATAAAACTGAAACAGACAATGACAGGGTGGCAGCGCCATCTGGGTTACATCCCCCACATTCCAGGCAGAGACCACCAGACGGCGCGAATTGGGGTTGGATTTAATCTCGGCAAGGACTTGAGACATTTGATCTATGACCCGGCCATCGGCGCATTCCCAGCGCCGCCATTGTTTGCCATAAACCGGGCCCAGGTCGCCCTCTTTGTCCGCCCACTCATCCCAGATGCGCACCCCATGATCGTTCAGATATTTGATGTTGGTATCACCGTTTAAAAACCACAGGAGCTCATAAATGATCGAGGGAAGATGGAGTTTTTTGGTGGTGAGCATGGGAAATCCAGCGGCCAGGTCAAAGCGCATCTGGTGACCAAATATGGAACTGGTCCCGGTGCCAGTGCGGTCGCCCTTGAACACGCCGTCATCTCGAATATGCCTCAGTAAATCCAGATATTGCTTCATGATCTCTTCAGTCCCCGGCTCACTCATTCCAGATGCTGCAAGATAAAGACAACCGCGCCACCAGTCGAGAGGCTTTTTCCCGCGGTCCCTCAGCCAAAAAGTGTAGCTGTTCCTGTCGCTTTTGAGCGCCAAAGCTGATAAAGTACTTCGGGAAACAGGTGTAAAGATTTGATTTTATGACGAATTTCCATCGGCCCAACTCAAGAAACGGGTAAAATATGGCCATGAAGCTCCGTGATTTCCAAGCCTTGTCTTTTGACTGCTATGGCACGCTCATTGATTGGGAAGCCGGCATTCTGGAGGCACTGCGCCCCTGGCTGGAACAGCACGGCGCCGACCCGGGCAAGGAAGCCGTTTTGCAGGTCTTTGCCGATGAGGAATCGAAGGCCGAGATTGACAACCCCACCCTGCTTTATCCAAAAATTCTGGAGCATGTTCATGAAGCCATAGGGGGGCGATTCTCCATCCCGTCTACCCTTGAAGATCAGCGCAGCTTCGGGGCCTCTATTCGTCACTGGCCTGCCTTTCCGGATTCAAAATCCTCGCTTCAAAAACTTTCTGAACGCTACAAGCTTTTCATTCTCTCTAACATTGACCGGTCGAGCTTTTTACACAGCAATCGCCGGTTGGGGGTAGACTTCGATGCGGTTTATACCGCCGCCGACATCGGCTCCTACAAACCCGACCCACAAAATTTTCATTATCTGATCCAGCATTTGCGGATGGACTGGAATATACCGCAGCACCGCATTCTGCATGTGGCACAGTCGCTTTATCATGATCACGAACCCGCCAAAGAACTGGATCTTTCCACTTGCTGGATTGATCGCCGCCACGCCAGCATGGGCGGAGCCACCCGGCAGCCCAAAGGTGATACCAGCCCGGATTATACCTTTGGCAGCATGCAGGAATTGGTTGACGCGATCGAAGCGGAAGCCACCGAATAGAGATTTCCGGAAATTCAGAAGATTTTTCCGCTGGATTCTTTGAAGAATTACGTCTGTGAAAGTCTACTTTCAAAGCCATTTTGCCTGATGCCTTTAAAAAGCCATCGATTTCCCTTATATAGGCCTCGTCAGCTTTGGCTGACTATGGCGATAAACGATGCGTAGATAGGCATGACGGACCCGGGGGCAGTACCCGGCGCCTCCACCAAAAGCTGCAAACGCTCGAAGGTTGGGCTTTGGCTTATAATTTTGCGGTTTTTGATGGGGGCGATACAGGATCGACGCATGTTGAATGACGATATCTTTTGCCCGGCATGACACCGCCGTTAACGGGTCAATTTCATAAATGCCAATGATAACGAGGCATTTGCTGTTGCCGCTTAACAACGGGCTCACGCCTTAAGTTAGGTTTATTCAGCGCGGCTCTGGGATGCGCCGGGCAACAGAAGCAATTCCCGCGGTTTGGAGGGCACCGGGCAACAGAAGCCCTCCGCTATTTTTTTGGCTCCGATCCGTATTTAGACGATTTTCAGTTGTGCCATAATGCCCTGTTCAACTTTTCGTCATATCTGATATATTGTCTATCCTTCCCCCGAAGGTCGGTCTAAGCACTCTGGAAACATCTGGCTCAATTGTTCAGGATGGTTGGTTTGAATAGATTTTGGTGGGTTTCAGTGGCGCTTCTGTTAAGCGCATATTCCCCTGCTCAGGAAACGGACCCCGGCGTGCAGTGCGTTTTGTCCCTTTTTTATCGGGCTGGTATTTTGCAATTGAATTTCGACCAGTTTCATACCGGGAATCAAAGTTGGCGGGTATTTGCCTCCAGAGGTTGCGGCACAGCGGCGCGGGCATTAATCCAGGATTATCTGACTGCCAACGAAGGCGAGCTGAGCGAAATTCAGCGAGACGAATTAATGCAAGCGGCGCAATCGCTTGAAAACTGATTTTTAAAACTGTGGTCCAGAGAGCCTCTTAACTGAGAGTTTTTTAAGATTTTGTTAACTTTTGACCATCATCCTGAAAACATGAGTAATTTTGTAAAGAAAGCCATTCCATTGGTCGCAACCATCCTCCTGTTTTCCCAAATGCCCGCACAAGGAACTTTGGCTGGAGTGAGTTGCGTTATTCCCCTTCACTATGAAGTGGGATTGATGAATCTGGATTTTGATGAATTTCGTGCGGGACCTGTGAGTTGGCAGCAGTTTGCCAATAACGGATGCCCCTCGGAGGCTGGTCGACTGGTGCGGAATTACCTGAATTCCCATTCAGATAATCTTACCCCGGACCAACGCCGTGACCTGTCCCAGTTGCTGCTCAGACTGGGAAATGTCCGACTCGCTTCTTGATATCCAGAAAAAGACCCTTGCCGTCGACCATTACGAATGCAACAGACCTTGACGGTTGCCTGCTGGTTGGCCTTAATGAACTCAGCCTCTATTGAAACAATCAAAAGAGTCTGAGTGCGGATATGACAGAGCAATTCTTCGATTATGACTCCATTGTGAGCGACGCTCTGAGAGGCGCCATGCGAACAATATTGGGGAAAGTTGCGAGCTCGGGATTGCCACAGGGCCATCATTTTTACATCACTTTCAAAACCCAAGACCAAGGGGTCTGCCTTTCCAATGATATGAAAGCCCAACATCCGGAGGAAATGACCATTGTTCTCCAGCATCAATTTTGGGGTTTGAAGGTGGAGGAAGACCGGTTTGAAGTGGGACTTTCGTTTAACCAACGTCCGGAAACCATTATAATTCCTTATCAATCGGTTGTTGCATTCGTCGATCCTGCGGCAGAATTTGCTTTGCAATTTGATCAGGACCAGATGGACAAAGACCAGGGCAAGAAAAGCCAGGCGGGGGGCAAAATTAGCGAGGCAACAGCGACAATCCCGGCAATGGCAACCATCAAAAACGAGTCCGCCGGTGAGACTGATCCCTCACAGCCCGAACAAGACCCGCTCGAGGCGGCGGCTACAGAGCCAGATGACCAGGAAGCGGAAAATACCCCGGAAAATAAGGTCGTAGCCCTCGACGCCTTCAGGAAAAAGCGTTAAATCAATAACCTCGAAGCACAGATGCGGTGCACAGGAACGAGGGAAACCAGATGTCGGATCAGACCACCAGAATCGAGCAGGATTCATTCGGCAAGATTGAAGTGCCAGCTGATCGTTATTGGGGTGCGCAAACCCAACGGTCCCTTGTAAATTTTCCGATCGGCTGTGAGACCATGCCAGCCCCGCTGGTTCGCGCCCTGGGCATCATCAAGATGGCCGCAGCCAGAACAAATTCTGCTTTGGGAGATCTGGAAGCTGATTTAGCCAAAGCCATCGTGGCCGCAGCCTCTGAGGTGGCCGATGGAGCTCTGGACGATCATTTTCCACTGGTTGTATGGCAAACGGGTTCGGGTACACAGTCCAATATGAACGCCAATGAAGTCATCGCCAACCGGGCAATTGAAATGCTGGACGGCACCATGGGGTCCAAACAGCCGGTTCACCCCAATGACCACGTAAACCAGTCTCAATCCTCTAATGACACGTTTCCAACCGCCATGCATATTGCTACCGCCGAGGAAATTACCAATCGGCTCATCCCGGCACTGGAGCATCTCCTGGGTGCGCTTAAATCCAAGTCAGAGGCTTGGGGTGATATTATAAAAATCGGTCGCACCCACTTGCAGGACGCTACGCCCATGACTCTGGGGCAAGAATTTTCAGGCTATGCGGCGCAGATTGAAAACGGTATTCGGCGCCTGAAAGATGTACTGCCAGCGCTGCTGGAACTGGCGCAGGGCGGCACTGCGGTTGGCACCGGCCTCAACAGCAGGCGTGGCTTTGCCGATGCCTTTGCCGGGGAGGTTGCCAGCATTACCGGATTATCATTCGTATCAGCCCGCAATAAATTTGAGGCCCTGGCCTCTCACGATGCCATGGTTGAAGCTTCAGGCGCCATGAATGTGGTGGCGGTCTCGTGCATGAAAATTGCCAATGACATTCGTTTGCTGGGTTCTGGTCCGCGCTGTGGATTTGGTGAGTTGAAGCTGCCGGAAAATGAGCCCGGCTCGTCGATTATGCCGGGCAAGGTTAACCCCACGCAAGCGGAAGCGCTGACCATGGTGGCGACCCAAGTGATGGGCAATCATATGACCGTGACCATAGCCGGGTCCCAGGGCCAGATGGAACTCAACGTCTATAAGCCCGTGATTGTACATAACGTTCTTCAGTCGGCCCGGCTGCTGGGCGATGCGGCCCGAAGTTTTACGGACCGCTGTGTGGTGGGTATTGAGCCGGATCTTGAACGGATCGAGGCTTTAATGAATAAAAGCCTGATGCTGGTGACGGCACTGGCACCCGAGATTGGTTACGACAATGCCACCAAAATTGCCAAAAATGCTCATAAAAAAGGCCTGACATTACTGGAGTCAGCGCTGGAATTGAAACTCATCACCGCAGAACGCTTCCATGAGGTTGTGCGGCCGGAAAATATGGTCGGCCCCAGGGATTAGATTAAATCCTGCCACCACATGACCCGGTGAAATTTCCAGGCCCCTTCCCCATCACACGCCAGCAAGAGCAGATAGCGGCCCTGATTGAGGGAGGAAGAACTACCGCTTTTAGGCCTAATCATTTCCCGGTACTCCCCTTCGATAAGCGCCCAGTCTTCATGGACTTCTACCCTGTCTGCGAAATTTTCGGGCATGAGGTCCGCTTCCGCCAGCGCGGTTTCAAATGACTGCCGAATATCATCACCGCTCATAGTCAAACCCGCACCAATCATGCGCGCGGTGGGTGAAAAAACCGCCATAAGACCATCCATGTCACCGGCCTTAACCGCATTGAGATGGGAGGCCAAAACCTCTATAACCGCTTCCTTTTCCTGAATGCAGACGTCCTCCGCCCGTGCCTGAGAGATGGCCATCAGCGAACCCGCCACCATAAGAGCAACCAGAATTAGCGGAGGTTTGAGCGATGATTTTTGGGTCATGTTTTCTCTCCTAGCCATTCTTGCAAACTTCCCTAAGTTGGACCAGATGATCGTCCCAGCCTGTGCTGTGATCGCTCACTAGTTTTTCAGCATTCTCGGCACCTTCAAAGCCGGGTGGGTCAAGGTCAGTGCCGTTCCCTCGCTGACAGGCTTCAGCTCCCAGGTGACCAGAGTATTGTGATTCATCCATTGGTGATCAAAACTATAGACCAGCCGCTCGGGCACCTTTGCCTCCAGAACTTTGCCCCACATGCGACCCCGGGGCTCACTGGTTCCCGTCCGCATGCACCAGTCTTCGCCCTCAACCATGTCAGCCTGAAGATCATTGAACCAGGTGGATACTTTGTCTTTGGTGGTCAAATAGTCCCAGACCACTTCGGGCGGCGCTTCGATAATTATGGTTTTGCGAATTTCGTTCATGCTTCAGTCTCCTTGCCAGATTTCAAGTCCTGTTCGATTTGGGTTTTCAGGGTGGTTAATGCCTGATCCCAGAAACGCTCATAATGTTTGAGCCAGTCGTAAATTATTTTGAGATTGGGAGCATTAAGCCGGTTATATCGTCTGCGCCCGTCAGCACGCTCCACAACAATGCCCCCCTCCTTCAAAATTCTCAAATGCCTGGATATGGCCGGGCGGGAAATGGAAAATTCTGCCGCCACTTCATTTGCGGTCAGTTCCTGACCAGCAAGCAGATCAATAATGGCCCTGCGGGTGGGATCAGCAACGGCACGAAAGATCGTCTGCGGTTGCGAATTCATTTTCCATTCCTGTTATTTAAAACCATATGGTTAGAACTTATTTGTAACTGTTAGGTTACATGTCAACACTATTGTTAAAATAAAGAGACAGTTGAGCAGCTTCCTGGAATAGGGCAGTCTTTGACCATGGCCAAGAAGGACGAATCCATACGGAAACATTCCATCACCATTGACGGTCACGCCACCAGTGTGTCTCTTGAAGATGCCTTTTGGGCCGGGTTGAAGCATATGGCACTGGAACGGGGGCAAAGCCTCGCCACATTGATTTCAGTGATTGATGGGGAGCAGCCGGGAAATCTGTCGAGCGCACTCAGGCTTGCGGTCCTGAAATTTTACCGCAACAAATAAATTGCCCGAGGGGCTTAACCGCCGTCTTCTTCCTCTTTTGGTATCAGGCTGAAGATAAGTCCAAAAATACCGCCAGCGAGATCGGCAGGCGTTTCCTCTTCACTCACAGTGTCATCGGGCGCTAGATCATCACCACCAAGCCCAAAAATACCGGCGATGAGTGAGGTGGCAAACCGGGCCCCCACATAGGAAATCAATTGCTGCTTGTCATACTCTATGCGGGGCGCATTGAGCGGGCCGATGATAGTCACGCCCACCGAAGGAGCTTCTGGATCTTTCAGCCATCCAGTGAGATCATTTTCCGGGGCTGCTTCGCCTGGCTCAACCGTCTCATTTCCCTCGCCTTCAAATTTAAGCCTGCCCGAAGCGCCAATGCTCCAGGCTGGCAAATCAATGATTCCGTGGCCTGAAAGTCTGGCACCATCCATGTCTGCTTCCAGACTGTCGGCCCGCATTATGCCATCTTCAATCAGGACCGCAGTTCGCAAAAAACGGTATGCGGTTTCACCCCCACCCAGCGATATATCAAGGAGATTGGAAAAATCGGGCAATCGATTGAGGCGACCCAGACGTGTTGTTATGGCAGAGACATCAAAACCCCGAATAACGCCATCCCGACCGGATATTTGGGCCGAGCCGTTCAAATTCGAAATGATTTCCAACTGGCTGGAGCCGGCACCCTCATACTGCCCCTGAAGGTTTAACACCCCGGTGGCAGGCGCAATAGCGGCGCTCGCCTGCAAAGCCCTTTCCAGTGAGACATCCTGAAGGTGAATGGTTCCAGAAACTGCCGGTACGCCACGGCCATCCAGGCTAAAGGTCGCGCTCATACCACCCCCCAGGAGCCGAGCCTTAAATTCATCAAAATTCAGTATGCTATCCCGGATGGTCAATCGGGTTGACAAATCTTCAAACTGATACTCCAGATAGCTGATGGCTGCCGCAGATAACATCAAGTCAAGATCAAGACCAGCCATCCACTCGAGATTAAGCGCTGCCGTGGACCAGCGCGCTCCTCGTCCCTCAGATGCGGTTTGGGCGCCTGCGGTCACAGGCTTCATAAAGCGATCAAGCCTGATGTCACCCAGCGTTATGCCGCCCCGAATGGTTCTGAGCTCTGGCGCGCTGGCGATGGAGATCGTCCCCTGAGCTTCCACAGTACCCACATCAAGACGGATATTGGTCAGCGAAAAATCGGCGGCTGAACCCGAGAGAGAGGCCTCAATCTTGAGGGAACCGAGCTGCCTGGAGGACGGTGCCCACTCAAATCCCAACCCCTTCACCAAGCTCAGAATATCCGGGTGTGTGAAACTGAAAATACCCTCCACTGAGGCTTCACTATCAAGATTGGTCATGCTCGCAGTTGTCTCACCACTGCCACCAAAGAGCGAAAAATCCAGATTGGTCTCAAGGGCTGCCAATGATCCCGTCAAAGTTCCGGAAATATGGACCGGCGCACCACGGCCCTCCAATGGCCAGTCGAGAGCGAACCGCCGGATCAAATCCAGATGATCCGGGTGATTGAGCGAAAACGAGATATCCAGGAAACTCGGACGCGGCCCCGGGTCTCTGACCGTCCCGGTAACCAGCACCTCTGCCCTGCCGAGCTCGCCTTCAAGATCAAGAGTCACCCTCTCGAATGTACCCGCCACCTGCCCGGTGATGCTCAGAGACCGAAGCGCCTGGGGATCAACTCTCGACGCCAGATCCAGTCGGCGCACCATGCCAGCGAGATTTTCTGACCTGACATCTATGGTCAGATCGATTTGAGGGTCACTCTCAAAATTTGCCACTGTCCCGCTCATGGCAAGCTCAAGACCCTCAAGATCGCTGAGACGCAGCCCCTGGATGGACAGCCTGTCACCCATAAGAACCGCTTCAGTTTGAAACCGCGCCGCCCGCCAGCCCCCATAGATAATATTCCTGATATCCAGGGTGATATTGGCGTCAAAGCCTGCAAGCGGCCTCAGGGCTTCCAGCAAATCGCCCTTGACCTGCTGGTAGGATGGATCGCCCTCAGGTGCCGGGGGCAGATAGGAATCGAGGTTGAGCCTTGAAAGTTTGAGATCAATAGCAAAGGCCGGACGATCACCAAGGCCGATTGAAATTCCGCCTTCAAAATCACTAATATCCAACTGACCCTTGGCGTCAAAAAACTCAACCCAATCTGACCGAACCCTGACCGAACCCTGATAGGAAAAAGTTGCAAGCTGGAATTGAGGCAAGGCCGCCGGGTCCACACCAAACCAGCCCAGTAATTGTCTTAAATTATTGGCTGCTAAATTCAGCGATCCTGTCAACTCGACCCCCGCCTCTCCGTTTTCCATCTGCCCGGAGAATGAAAGACTTGATCCGCCCGGCAAGAGCGCACCAAATCGATCAATGTCAATTTTACCATCATGGACAGTGCCGGTGAGTGAGATTTGCCGGGCCACGGCCTGGCGATAAGTGAGCGCCTCAATGCTCAAATCGAAGCTGCCGGTCAAATGGTCCGGAATCTCAAAGCTGGCTGGCAGGGTCGAAGCCCCATTGTTATGGTCTGATCCGGCATCGTCCGGTTCAGAGACGATAATCCAGTCTTCCAGCACCATACTGTTAATAGCGAGCGAAAATATAAAGCTGTCCTCACCACCCAGAGCCAGTTCCAGCACGCCCTGCCCGGTGGTCTCTCCCAGCGTTAGGGTCATCGGATTAAGGCTGGCAAGCGTTGGCGAAATATTGAGATTGCCATCAATTTCGAATGTTTTCTCAAGATTCACCGGGATTGTCAGTGCGCCACCCGCAATATTCATGGCGGCAAGGACAAATTCTGACGCGCTTGAGCCGTTGCCTCGAATTCTCGCGGAAATATCGGGGGTCTCCCCAAGCAACATGGTGGTGCCATTTAACTCAATGCCTGGAGTCTGCCCGGCCAACTCAAACCAGAGCCTTATGACTGCGCGCCGATCCTCCCGCACTCTGCCCAGTGAAAATTCAAACAGCAGGGCTTCATCGGCATAAGAAAATGAACCGCTTGATTGAAAGGGCCCCCGTTGCGAGTCCGCAGAAAAGGCAAGATTGATGGCCTCAAACTCAAGCACAACACCACTTGTCTGGTCCTCAAATGAAAGATGACCCCCCTGCACCTCCACCGAGTTTAGCGACAAGACATTGCCGCCAGAGCTTCCGGGGGCTTGTTCATTGGTCTGCTCGGTGCTGCTGGAGCCTAAAAGCCAGTTCACACTGCCATCTTCATATCGTTCCAGGTTAATCACCGGCCCCTGAAGAATGACACTTTCTACCTGGATCTGGCCCGCGATCAGAGGCAACAGGGCCACCCGCAAATCAAGCACCTCCAGTGACAGAAACTCCTCTGCCATGCCCCCTTTTACATTGGCCACATGAACATCAGCTGCGGTCAGATGGGGCGAGGGTATAAGCTGAAAACTGATGTCGCCATTGATGGAGATTTCGCGCCCGATAAAATTCTCGGCAATGCGGGTGATCTGGCCACGATATTGACCCCAGTCAATAAATCCGGGGGCCACCACTGCAGCAGCAATCAGCAGCAGTAATATGATACCCGCACCGATGAGTGTTTTTTTCAATTTCATATATCCATCAAGGCAATTCACGCCGGAACCCTGTCCAGGCCCCTTGTTCTCGCCCCTGAAAGCCAACCACACCTGACACTAAAAAAATGGCTCTTTTGTGCCGTTTTTGCCGTGACCTGGCGAACCGGAAGCGATAAAAGCACTAAATGTCTAGCACCGATAGCAATGTGATTCCAGATGCCTCGCCTCTGGAACTGATAAGGGTTCAGGTCAAGCCGGACTGGCTTGATTACAACGGCCATATGAACGTCACCTATTACACCATGACTTTCGATCAGGCCTTTGACAAATTTCAGGACCGGATGGGTATTGGCAGGGAGTATGTGGAACAGGAAGCTCAGTCCTTCTTTGCTCTGCATTATAATATTCATTATCACTCGGAGGTCACTCGGGGGCAGACGCTCACGGTAACTTTGCAGCTTTTGGAGGTTGGGGAAAAAAAGATCAGGGTCATGATGATAATGTATGCGGATGGGTCTAGTAATGTCGTGGCAACCGGTGAGCTTTTGAGCATTCATGTGGATATGAAAAGCCGGCGGGCGTCCGCTATCCCGAAGGAGCAACGAGAACAGCTTGACCTGCTCCTAAAAAGCCACAAGAATTTACCCACAGCCCATTGGCAGGACACACCATAGGAACAACCATAAAATCGCACGGGTCATGACATCTGTTTTCAAAATCTCACACGCCATTGGAGCATTGCTGATGGTGGGCGTCTTTTGGGCTGCGAGCGAGCCTGTAGGCGCTGCGGTTATGGGCTGTACTGATGTGGCAAGACCGGGCGTGGAATGGATAAGGTGTTTCATGAATGAACGAACGCTGGTTGGCGCTGATCTTGAGGGCGCCACCCTGCAGGGTACATCCCTGACTCGGGCCGATCTGTCGGGGGCAAACCTGAGGGATGTGGATGGTCGCCGCACGAAATTTGTCTCCTCCACCCTGATTGGAACCGATTTGAGTGGTGCTAATTTACGAGATGCTGATTTTACCAGTGCTGACCTCACAAACGCCAGTTTTCAGGATGCCGACTTGAGGGAAGCGAGATTTTTCCGCGCCAATCTTACCGGAGCCAACTTTACCGGTGCCAACCTGGATGGGGCTGATCTCTGGGACGCCAATTTTTCGGGTGCCACATGGACTGATGGAGTGACCATTTGTGCTGAGGGCTCTATCGGGCAATGCAAATAAGTCATTAAAAACCGAAAATTGATGTATTGAATCTGGCCCGCGCATGGCTCTGATGTTATGTTCCTTCCATGGCATCGGACCCCTTTGAATTGGGCATGGTTGAAGCCCCGGCAACACCCATCGCAGGCGTGGGCGAGCCACCCTATATGAGTGAGCTCAATCGGGCCCAGAGAGAAGCAGTTGAGGCCATGGATGGACCGGTGCTGGTATTGGCTGGTGCGGGTACGGGCAAAACCCGTGTGCTGATTACACGCCTGGCGCATTTAATCTGGACCGGGCGGGCCTCTCCCGGTGAGATATTAGCGGTCACCTTCACTAATCGGGCCGCCAGGGTCATGAGCCAACGGGTTGAAAAATTGATCGACCGACCGGTTGCCGGTATGGCGGTTGGCACTTTTCATTCTATTTCGGCGCGCTTCCTGCGCCAGCATGCAGAACTCGTTGGTCTGGCATCCAATTTTACTATTCTGGATACGGATGACCAGATTCGCATGCTCAAACAAATTCTGGAATTACAGAATATTGATAACAAGAGATGGCCGGCGAAAGTTTTAGCAGGGCTGATTGATCGCTGGAAAAACCGGGCGATTACAGCGGATGAATTGTCGAAAAATGAAGCCTATCTTTTTGCCGACGGGCAGGCAAAGAAGCTCTACAAAATGTATCAGGAGCGGCTGAAGGCGGTAAATGCCGCAGATTTTGGTGATCTTCTGTTGCATATGGTTACCATTTTCCGAGCCCATCCCGATATTCTGGCCAGCTATCAAAACCGCTTTCGGTATTTATTGGTGGACGAATATCAGGATACCAATCTGACCCAGTATTTCTGGTTGAGACTACTGGCGCAGAAAAACAAAAATATCTGCTGCGTCGGCGATGATGACCAGTCCATCTATGGCTGGCGGGGCGCGGAAGTCGGAAACATTCTGAAATTTGAAAAGGATTACGAAGGAGCGCGGGTGATTCGACTGGAACAGAATTATCGGTCAACCGGATATATTCTGGGCGCTGCTTCAGGATTGATCGATGCCAACAAATCACGGCTGGGGAAAACACTTTGGACCGAAGCCCCCGATGGCGATAAAATTATCATCGAAGCTGTTTGGGACGGGAAAGAAGAAGCGCGCCTCGTCAGCGACAATATCGAGAGCGCCCAGCGAGCCGGCCAGTCCATGAATGAAATGGCGGTACTGGTGCGGGCGGGCTTTCAAACCCGCGAATTTGAGGATCGCTTTATTACCCTGGGCCTGCCCTACCGGGTTATTGGCGGGCCCCGATTTTACGAGCGCCGCGAAATCAGGGATGCCATTGCTTATTTGCGGGTTGTGGCTCAACCGCGCGATGACCTTGCTTTTGAGCGGATTATCAATGTGCCAAAACGCGGCATTGGTACGGTCACACTTCAGCGCATTTACCAGTTTGCGCGACGCGCCCAAATTTCTCTCACTGAAGCTGCCGGGCGGCTCGCTGAATCGGACGAACTTGGCGCCCGCGCCCGAACCGTTATTGCAGGCCTGATCGGTGATTTTGACCGTTGGCGTGCCCTGCTCAAGACCATGCCGCATATGGAATTGATTGAGACCGTGCTGGAAGAATCCGGATATGTGGAAATGTGGCAGCGAGACAAGGCGCCCGATGCACCCGGCAGGCTGGAAAATTTGGCAGAGCTGGTTCGTGCCACCGGTGAGTTCGAAAATATTGAAGGTTTTCTCGAGCATATTTCTCTGGTGATGGAAAACGAAGAGCAGAAGAATGTCCACAAGGTCACTATCATGACGCTCCATGCAGCCAAGGGCCTGGAGTTTGACATGATATTCCTGCCGGGCTGGGAAGAAGGAATATTTCCCAACCAGCGGGCGCTGGATGAAACCGGCCTGTCGGGCCTTGAGGAAGAACGTCGACTGGCCTATGTGGGTCTGACCCGAGCCAAAAAGAAAGGCCATATCATATACGCCGCCAATCGACTGGTTTTTGGCCAATGGCAAAGCAGTATCCCTTCCCGCTTCATTGATGAACTGCCCGAAGATTGCATCGAGAGACGAACCAATCTTTCCGGCGCGTGGGGTGGCAGCAGAGACCCTCATGACCAGGATCTGGAATGGTCGGAAAAACCCCAATCAAGCTACCGACCCGGATGGTCACAGCGAGCGAAACTTGGCAAAACACTGGCTGAAAAAAGAGGGCAAAGACTGACCATAGATGGCTCAGCGCGACGCCTGCGCCCCAACCGGCCAAAACCGCTCAGCCAGTTTTCGGTTGGGGAACGCGTTTTTCACGATAAATTCGGTTACGGCATGATAGAAGACGTGGACGGAGACAAGCTGACTGTTGATTTCGAGACATCGGGGCAAAAGCGAATTGTGGACAGCTTCGTGGAGAGAGTCGAGGGATAACATGAGCACCTCACATGGCTTCAAATGCCAACTGATTTTGGACGAGAGAACGGCCGAGAGCATCGGAGCAAATTTTTCCCTGTTCGAGGATGACGATCAACCGTCCGCTGTTTCAATTTTCAAATCAGATAACTATGGCCAATCTGAAAAGAACTGGGTGGCCGAACTTTATTTCACCTGCCGTCCCTCAGACATTGAACTTGGAAAATTAAAAAAATCCCTGGAGCGGGCAACCGGGGTTAAATTTCCCGAACTGGACCTCCAGGACATTCCTGCTCGTGATTGGGTTGAAGAAAGTCAAAATCACCTAGGTCCGGTTGAGACCGGGCGTTTTTTTATTCATGGCGCACACATCCCAGCCCCTGAAGACCAGGCCAGGGTTTCGATCATGATTGAAGCAGGTCAGGCCTTCGGCACCGGCCATCATGCCTCTACCCAAGGGTGCCTGGCCATGCTGGAAGAACTCCAAAAGAGAGTGACACCGGCGCGAATATTGGACCTGGGTTCGGGCAGTGCCATCCTGGCAATTGCGGTTGCGAAATTATGGCCCGCGTGTATCACCGCCATCGATAATGACCCGATCGCCACCAACATTGGACAGGCGAACGCCTTGAAGAACGGCGTGTCGGTTCGTGGATTCGGGGAAAATATGCCTGGCATTTACTTTATCACCGCAGATGGCATCCCGCCCAAGGTGGCGTCTAAGGAGGGCCCTTTTGATCTGATCATAGCCAATATTCTGGCTGATCCATTAGTGGCCCTGGCCCCGGTGATCGCTAAATCCACTTCGCACATGGGCTGCATATTGATTTCCGGTCTTCTGGACAGTCAAAAAGATATTATGGCCTCTGCTTACTCAGACGTTGGTCTGGGATTGTTGGAAGAAACGGTACTGGGCGAGTGGGTTACACTTTTATTTATGAGGGAAACATCCGAAAAAGATGGGATGGTGTGACGCGGGGCCGGCAAGACTTACTCTTCGGTCCAACCACCGCTCGGGGGCGAATAAGCAATC
>JACZYI010000174.1 GCA_022571175.1 Pseudomonadota bacterium | reverse complement strand
GGCCCCGTCTCCCAGTTTTTGCCGCCCCTCGTTGGCCCTTACCGATATAACAATGATGGGCAACGAACCTCCCTTGGGTGTATTTCTGAGCGCGCGAACCAGCGAAACACCATCTCGATCCGGCAACATCAAATCCACAGTCATGACCGCATAATCCGTTGCAGTCGCCTTCCGGAAGGCTTCCCTGGCGGTGTGGGCCACATCCACCTCGCACCCCTCATCTTCCAATATGGCTCTGATGAATTCAGCAATGGTACGATCATCTTCACAGACCAAAACGGGTTGGCCAACCTCAACCGACGCCAGGGTCTTGCCCGCATCCTCGGCTGAATCAAACTCAGGCAGTTCAAAATAAAATTTGGTGCCACGTCCGGTTTCGGTATCGAAACCAACACTGCCGCCATGGCGTTCAACGATCTTTTTAACAATGAACAGCCCAAGGCCTGTCCCGCCCTTGGCCCGGGTATCCGAAGAGTCAGCCTGGGCAAATCTTTCAAAAATTCGTCGGCGAAAGACCGAGGGAATTCCATCGCCATAATCCTGTACGGTCACCCGGATCGCCGATTTTCGTCTCTCAAGCCAAACATCGACTGTTGCGCCCTTGGGCGAAAATTTGGCGGCATTGGACAGAAGATTATTCATGACCTGGATCAGGCGTTCAAAATCGCCGTTAAGATATGCCGGTTCCGGAAAGCGGTGCATATGAAACTTCACCTCATATTGTGCTCCGTAGGCTTCATTGGCCTCAATCGCTTTGGTGACAAGTTCATTAACGTCCATCTCGCCGAAATGATATTCCATGCGACCGGATTCGATACGCTCCAAATCAAGAATATCATTCACCAGACCCACCAAACGCTCACTATTCTGGTGGGCAATTCTCAATAATGTGGAAGCTTTGCTTGGCAACTGTCCGGCCAGCCCGTTAACCACAATTCCCAGCGCGCCGCGGATGGAGGTCAAGGGTGTGCGAAGTTCGTGGCTAACCGTCGAAATAAATTCGTTCTTCAGATGGTCAACCCTTTTGCGATCCGTAATATCGCGCACAATGCCGGTGAAGAAATGCGCCCCATCCTCTTTGATTTCGCTGACGGCCAGTTCGATAGGCAAAGAGGTGCCGTCTTTTCGCTGACCGGTCAGCTCTCGCTTTTTGCCCAGAATTTTCGCTTCACCCGTATCCAAATAGGCCTTGATGTAGGCATCATGATTGCTGCGGAAGGGTTCGATCATCAGAATGCCAACATTTTGCCCTACCAATTCTTCCTCTTCATAGCCAAACATATCAGTGGCGGCAGGGTTAGCGCTTTCTATCAGCCCATCAGTTCCGATGGTAATAATGCCATCTACCACGTTGCCCAGGATGCTGCGCAACCTCTCTTCGCTTTTTTGAACGTCCTCATTATCGGACTTCAAGCGTCGGCTCTGGTTCCGCATTTTTGCGCCCACATAATTTTCACTGGACAAAAGTGTCAAAGCCGCCCAGGCCATAACCAAAGCAAGGATGAGTGATATAAGTGCAGCAAGCCAGGGCTGCCAGTGACCATAAACATTTATTACCCCGCCCGGTGGCAAGGCCAGCACCGTCCAGTTATGACCAGAAAAATTCAAAGGAATTTCAATATAATCGCCTGCGGTTACAGACTGATAAGATATTTGCCGGAACTGGTTGCCCTGTAGCGGCCCATAAATGAACTCATGGCCCTGGGAATTGTCCTGAAATATATAAAGATCAAGGGGTGTGCTTCCCGCCACACGGTCATGTGCCAAGGCAACAAGCTCATCAAGCACGATGCCCGCAATGGCGAATCCCCGGAGTTCTCCCCGCGGTGCCAACCCCCCGGCAATGCCAACACCTTGATCAAACACGGGTACCGCAACCAAAAAAGCCCGCTCCAGTCCTAATTCATCAACAGAAGTAATGAGCGGTGTGGCATAATCTTCACGGCTATTTCGCGCCTGAACGACCATTTCCAGCCGGGTCGCTTCTGACCCCATATCGAAGCCGATAATCAGGTTGGCCTGTTCGCTTGAGGCAGCAAACTGGATGGGAAAATATTCGTCCCTGGTGCCAGCCGACTCATATCGGCCTGGGCTTCCTTCTAGAATTTGAAAGCCTGCCTGGCCTGAACCAGACTGGAGCTGTTCAAATCTCGCGCGCTCGGTTCCGTCCACCCTGGGCACCCAGGCAACGGCACCAAGACCTTTATAATCGCTAAAATCGGGAACGGCTGAGGAGGCAAATTCGTCAGCCGAGAGCGACTGGCCGTGATCAAAAAAACCGGCCACGGAAATCAGAAGACGGCTAAAGCGATGAAGTTCACCATCAAGGATTTCTATTTTATTGATGGCAGAATGCGCCAGAGCACCAAGGGCTGCAGTTTTTTCTTCGTTGGCGACAAAATAAAAGGCCCCGACGGCAGAAATAACACCGAACAGCAGAACCGGTAAAATTGTAAGAATTTGCGCTCTTTCCTTCATACCCCAGCTATTTTCTGCCCCACCTAAAATATAGCCTGATAATTTCCGATCGCGCAGTCCGACTTCGGTTCCTTACTGGAACTCTCTTGTGGGACTTTATATAGTCCAACGTCATAATAAAAGCTCTATCCTATTTCATCTCGCGATTAAATTCGGCTTTTGTCACCCTCCGCACCGATTTTTATAGGCCTAAAAGCCATAATCACCCTTGGATGTAACAATATTCAGTACTCCGCTTCTTTATTCAAATTCCCTCTATTTTTACCCCAGTTACAATCTGCAAGTGGTTTGACTTTGGAAAACAACCGATTATGAGGTTTTTCCCTATACTCGCTTTTTACTTTTTCTTTGAAAATAGGCGGCAACAGTTGTTCCCTTGCCAGGATGGCTGGTGATGGAAAAACGACCGCCCTGCATTTCAACCTGCGCTTTTGACAATGGCAAGCCCAAGCCCTGTACCTTCATTTTTCTTTATCGCCGATTGGAACCTTTTTGCGGTCTCTTTTTTGCTAATGAAGCGGGATTTTATAAATTATAGGACCCCTCGGGGGAATTAGCCTTTACGACCATTATAGAATTTTTATAGCGATAGGCGAAAGACCGGTCGGCACCCTTCCCGTCCCAGTCTTACCACTTGGTCAAATCCCGCAATTTCAAAAATCCTGGGCACACCGGTATGGGCAAATGCAGCAGGGATAGGTTTATCTTTGTCTCTGGGTTCGGTCGGATAGCCTTCCAGCCATTTTGCGCCTGATGCTCTGGCAACTTCTTTTGCACCCATCAACAGCCTTCCGGCCACGCCTCGTCCTCGGTACCCCGGCAGAATATAAAAACAGGTGATCGCCCAGGTATTTTCCGGGGATGCCAGGGTCTTGAAGACCCGCGAGCGTTCAAAATAAGAAAAATCCTGTTTGGGCCCGATACTGAGCCAAGCAAGCGGCGCATCACCGTCAAAGGCCAACACACCCTGCACCTCGCCAGCCTCCAAAAGGGCCTTAAAAGCCCGGCGATTTCCCTCACCCTTGACCTCATCCCAGTTGCTCCCGCCTTTTGATACCCGCCAGAACATGCACCAGCACCCACCGCAAGCGCCCCTGGTACCAAAGAGTTTCTCTATATAGCCCCAGTCGCTGGCCTTGAGGGCTCGTGTTATGACTGGGTGGATCATGATAAAATCTCGGCATGGTGGTCAAGATGGTCAGCCATAAAGGTTGAGATAAAATAATAACCGTGATCGTAGCCCTCATGGCGGCGAAGGGTTAATGGCATACGGGATTTTTCGGCCGCTTCTTCCAGTAAATGTGGGTGCAACTGCTCGTCCAGAAACTGATCGGCCAACCCCTGATCCACCAGAATCGGGTTCCGGGCATCAGCATCTCTCGCCGCTGCCATCAATTGACTGGCGTCATGGGCTTTCCATAACTCCCGGTCGTCCCCTAAATAATTTGAAAATGCCTTTTTGCCCCAGGGACATTCACAAGGCGCTGAAATGGGCGCAAAGGCGGAAATGCTTTGGTAAATATCCGGATGCCTGAGGCCGAGGGTGAGCGCCCCATGCCCGCCCATGGAATGACCAAAAATGCCCTGTCGGGATTTGTCCCCCGGGAAATTCGCGAATAGTGCGTTTTGTAAATCCTCGGTCAGATAGCGTTCCATATTGTAATGGGTGG
>JACZYI010000017.1 GCA_022571175.1 Pseudomonadota bacterium | reverse complement strand
GCATACGGAGGAAAATTATCTGATGCGGGAAATGGGTTTTCGGCTGGCCCGCAAGCATGCCCGGAAACTCAAGCTCTATATGGGATATTTTATTCTATTTGCCATGGCGATGCTGGTGACGGGCTTTCTGGCACCCGATCTGGCCGGAAATTATTTTCCGCTCCTGACCATTATTCCCCTTGTGGTGGCAGTTTATATTGAGCGCTGGCTGTTTTTTGCCGAAGCCCGGCACACCCAGGCCCTCTATTATGGAGCTGAAAGCGCCTGATTTCATTAGTTTTGTCCATTATTGAATAAAAATTAACCATCATCACAGACCTGCCACATTTTACCGATTTGATAACTGTCACGGATTGGCAAGAAGGGACATTTTAAATAGCTGGGGGACATTGGCTAAGGAGCTTACCGATGATGTCACCGAAAATGTCGCCGATAGTATCTATGTTTCGTCGCATCATCCTGATTATTTCTGTGCTTTTTCTGGTACCCGCCTGCAGCTACAGCACCAGTGATGATGATCTGGATTTTTCTTTTGATATTCCGAGAGTGCGACCGCCTGATCCCGATCCGCTGTTTGCTTCGGGGAATGACTTTGATATTCGCTCTGGCGTGACGGTCCTGGCCTTCAGTCTGGGCTTTTCGGGCAGCGTTCTCGATAGTGATGTGGGCATGGCTGATTTTTCCGAAGATGTGGATTTTCTCATTTATGATTCAATCCAGGATGTCATCGATCTGGATGTAAGGCTGAACGGTCGGCAGATCATTAATGAGTTATTTCGGCCGCGCGATATAGACCTGTTTGAAAGTGATTTTTCCTTCCGTGCCTATGAAAAACATCTGTTCAGCTTCACGCCCACAACCCTCGTAGTTTTGAAGCCGAATGATCCGGTTTATAATTTTTCACATGTGACCTACGGCGTATGGGTCAATGATCCCGATACATTCTTCTATGACCTCTCGATTGGCTCGGTGGTGTTCGGATTCCCCACCGCCGTGACGGATATACCCACCACCGGTCACGCCAGTTATTTCGGGCTTTTCTTCGGGGGCATGGAGCGGTTTGATGAAGTGTTTTTGCTCGATGGTGATGCCTTCATCAATGTGGATTTCCTGAGTGGCGATGTGGTGGTTTTGATCGACAATGTGGTTGGCACAGAAATAAATTTTGGGCGGCGGGTCAATTTCTTCGGCTGGACCGGGCTCGGCTCAATCGTCAATGGGGAAAATTTGTTCCTTGGCATCTTTCTTTCCGATGCTGACAGCTATGTGGGGGAATTTTCAGGTTCATTTTTTGGCCCGGCCAATCCCCTGCCTCCAGAAGTGGGGGGCCTATGGAGCGCCACGAACGCCCGGGGTGAAGTGGCGGGTGGTGGTTTTATCGGGCGACGTTAAAAACCTTGTCGGCATTTATTCAAGCTTCGACAGCTCCTCCGGGTCATTGATGTTGATGAAGGATTTTGCGTTTTCAAATTCAACTGTTTTGGCACCCACATGCTCTGCCCAGGCAATCAGGGAGAGCCGAGGGGAGTCATCCAGAAACTTGACGATATCATCCCCTAATCCAGCGGGCCAAAAGCCATAGGTTGGCTGGCGTCTTCCCTGGCATATGGCGAGTGCGGGTTTTCCAGACGCGGTCAGTTTTTTCACCAGAGCAATGTCAAGATATGGCCCATCCACCGGGGCCGTGACGATGCCTGTAAAATCCGGCTTATTCTTCCGAAGCCAGTACAAGGCTGCTTCAATCCCGGCGAGCGGACCAGGGTGGGAAATGCGCCGGTCCGGCGCGAAGGGCAGACCAGAACCAAAATCTTCTGGTCCAGATACAAGAAGGTCATTTACTTGAGGCGCGAGACCCCGAATGACGTGCCAGATCAGGGTTTTTTCCCTGAGTTTCACCAGGGGTTTTGGCTTGCCCATGCGGCTGGAGGCACCGCCCGCCAGAATGACGCCCAAGACCTGCAACACATTCTCCTTTTTGGCAAGTGTGGTTCCTGTTCAGAAAGTGTGACCTCAAATAAAAAAGGGCGGGCAATCTGTTTCTTCGAAAAAGACGCCCACCCTGATTAAACTTTCAAGATATTAGCCTGGAGCAAACATCATTTTATACTCAAATTTCACACCCACACTCGGGCCAACCACTATTATGCGATGGGGCCGGCCGTCCGCATTGTCGAGCGAAAACCTCAGAGCGGGATAATGATCAAGTTCCGAGTCTTTGCCAATGAGATTGGACTCAGGATCAAAGAGATAAATATCAATGTCCTCGCGACCACCAGCAACCGCGATAAAGAGATAATGCCCGACCCTGTCGAAGCTGACGGATTGTTGCCAGGCGGGTTGTGACAGATCATCGTCATAGAGAAGCGCTCCTTCAAATTCAAGCACAGTTCTGACATTACTGAGCCCGTTATCACCAATCCAGCCATCCACGAAATACTCCAGAAAGCCGCGATAATTATCAAGATTGTCGGCCCAATATGCCATTCTGGCGGGCTCAATATCAGCGACTGAATTATCAATCAGCTCCCGGATCAGGTCTGAACGTTGCGAATAGGTGATGCCCACGGCTGCGGGAATTCGAACGCCCCCTTCCATGAATATATAATTGCCGGCATTATGGGCTGCCACCACATGTCCGGCGCTGTTAAAAACCGGCGATCCACTGGCGCCGCCAGCGGAGAAAATTGATTTTTGAATCAAATGATCGTTCTCATAGCCGGTATTGGACAGAAAGTAATTTGTGATAGCCGTAGCACGGCCGATTTGCATGGTCGGTACGGGTTGCTTGACATTAACGCCGCCCGTCACATTTTCCATGGGGTAGCCTATGAGGCCGAGTTCATCACCAGCAGAAAGGTCGGCAAGTTCTTCGGCCGTTGCCAGTATCAGGGGAGCGGCCAGTTTGTCCGGCTCGGTGACCCACATCAGGGCCACATCATAAGCGGGCACAATATTGTTGGCCAGCAACTGATCGTCATCGGTGATGAGATCGCCGATTTCAGCCTGAAAGGCGCCCCAGTGCGGGTGAATCATAACCCGGTCAATGATGAGAATATCATAGGGGGCGGTATTGGAGACCAGTGCCAGGTCGTAGCCAGAGTCATGGGCATCGGTAAACATTTCCGCCACATGCGCGTTGGTGGCAACCACCCCAGGCCCCACTGCCCAAGCGGTTCCACCCGGAATCACTTCATCGTCGGATTTATAGGCAACCACATAAACAGAGGATGTTAATTGGCCCAAAACATCTGAAAATTCCGGAGCATTTAATTCTTCGATCTTGCTGTCAAAACTGGTCATGGAGTCCGAGATTTGAGCCATCAGCACGCGTTGTTCTTCCCGTTGTTGATATTGAAAGAAAACCACCACAGCGACCACGATGGCTATGGCAGCAACCGCTCTCATGGCACGCTTGCGTGTCAGATTGGCAATTTCAGTGGCGGATTTTTTCTTCTCATACCCCTCATCTGTTTTGGGCATATGAGCGTGAGATTCTTTAGTATGAAGCTTGAATGAAGGCCCGTCCATGGTCCCAAGATGGATTGTACTGGCACCAATATCCAGTTCATCACCGGAGGCGGCTTCCTTGCCATTGACGAAAACCGGGTTATCCATCTGCATATGCAGCCGATAGCGATCATCAATAAGTTCCAGGGTCATGTGAAAACGGCTAATGCTGTTCATCTGCTCGGGAAAAACAAAATCCGATTCAGGGGCACGCCCAAAAGTGATCTTGTCTTTGCTGTTGTCAAATTCCTTACGTTCACCGCCGTGCGGGCCTTCCAGCCCTTCAATAATAATCGCCACGGATGTCCTCCCTCATTTACTCAATTTCCTGCGCCCCCATCTGCGCAATTCCGTCTCGAAACGGCCATTCTTGACTTGTTAAGTCTTGTTCACAAGGAATATTTGCGGAAGACGGGAATTATGGTTAAGATTTAAATGTCTAGGGGGAGCTTGGAGGCGAGGCAAGATGTCAGAGCAAAAATTTACCATTTTCATCTCATCACCCACAGATGTGGAGGGGGAACGGGCTCGGGCTTCCAAAGTTATTGAGCGCCTGAACGGTGAGTTTGAGGGCCGTATTGAGCTGGAACCCATTCGCTGGGAAGACAGTTTTTATACTGCTGACAAAGGCTTTCAGGATAAAATCCCGAGCCCGGACAAGACTGATCTTGTTATTTGCATTCTCTGGAAGCGATTGGGGAGCTATTTACCCCCCGATTATGATCGCAGTGATGGCAGTTCAAGAACCGGCACTGAGTATGAATTTGAAGTGGCCCTGGAAGGTGCCTTGCAGCATGATTTGCCAGATCTTTTCATGTTCCGGAAGACTGCCAAGGTCATGTATGAAGAGAATGAAATTGATGAACAGCGCGCTCAAAAAGCAGCGCTGGATGCTTTCTGGAATCGCTGGTTTCACGATGAAGACGGCCATTTCACCGCAGGATTTCAATCCTTCAAGACCGAAAATGAATTTGAAGAGCAGTTCGAGGCCATGCTCAGAGGCTGGGTTGAACAGCGTTTATCCAAGGTGGTCTGGCCCATCGAGACAATGGGTTCACCTTATCTGGGGCTGGCACCTTTCACTGAAAAACATGCACCGGTTTTTTTCGGCAGACGCCGGGCCACAAAGCAGCTGCGGGCAAAGCTTTTAGCAGCGGCCTCACGGGAGGATGCCTGCGCCTATCTTTTGATTTTAGGGATGAGCGGTTCGGGCAAGTCTTCGCTGGCGCGCGCGGGCTTGATTCCCACCGTTACCCGTGCTGGATCCATCCCCGATGTGGACGACTGGCGAAAGGCTGTGTTTCGCCCCAATGAAACGGGGGGTGATGTCTGTCAGGCCTTTGCCGAGGCTTTATATGAAAAAGGCGCTTTACCCGAACTGGCGAAGGGCGATTTCACCACCGCCAAAGCTCTGGCCAAAGCTTTCCGGGAAGAAGGCGAGAAACCGATTGTCCGAGCCATATTGGCGGCCATCGGCAGGATTGCGGATGATTTGAAGGCCCGTGAAAAAAGGGATGAGACGCCCTGCATTCGTTTCTTTCTTCTGGTGGATCAGCTTGAGGAGCTTTTTTCTTCTTCGGAGGGCGAAAAGAGCCGCATTGGTGCCTTGTTGAGTAGCCTTGCGCGCTCGGGATCGGTTTGGGTGACAGCTACCATGCGCAGCGATTTCTACGCCCTTTATCAAACCGTTCCTGATCTGGTGGACTTGAAAGATGATGGCTCGACCTTTGATCTGTTGCATCCGACACCGGTGGAACTCTCGGAGATGATCGAAGGGCCGGCTGAGGCAGCCGGTCTTGCTTTTGAGATGGATGCGGAGACGGGCGAAAATCTTGCTGATATTTTGGCCAAGGAGGCCAATCAACCCGGTGTTCTGCCGTTGATGGCCATAATGCTTGAGTCTCTCTATCAACGTCGCGATCCCGAAACCAAGATGCTTCTGGACTCGGTTTATGACGAACTTGGGGGCGTTGAAGGGGTAATTGGTACGCGCGCCGATCAGATTTTTGATGGCCTGCCAGTGGATGTGCAGGGCGCTTTCCCATTCGTTATGCGGCAATTGGTCCAGGTAACCCGCAAGGGCGAAGCAACCGCCAGAACCGTACCCCTCAAGATTTTCCCGGAAGGCGCGGCCCGTCAATTAATCGATGCATTTGTGGCGCCCGAAGCGCGGCTCCTGGTTATTACCGGAGATGGCACCGAAACCCATGTTCATGTGGCGCATGAGGCTTTGCTCAGAAACTGGGAGCGCGCCACGGACCAGATCGAAAAGGACTTGCATGATTTGCAGGCGCGCAGCCGTCTGGAGCAAAGATCAGAGCTGTATTATGAAGGAAAACCAGAGGACCAGCCCGGTCTTCTGCTTGCGGCCGGTGTGTTGTTGAGCGAAGCAGAGGATCTGCTCAATCGCCGTCGTGAGGAGTTGACCAAGCCGGTGGTTGATTTTGTTGAAGTGTCTTTGGATGTGGACAGGAAGAAGCGCGAAGCGGAGGCCGAAGCCGAACGCAATGCCCTGCGCCTGGAGGCGGAAAATCAACGCAAGATAGCGCGGGTGACGCGGGCCGGTGCCATAGTTGCAACCGTCTTGATGCTGTTGGCGGCGGGGCTTGGTGTTTATAGTTATATCCAGAAAGAATTGGCCGACGAAGAAAAACGCGAAGCAACAATCGCCCAATATAATCTGGTTGCGCGTAATGCTGAAGAGGCTCTGAGCCGCGGTGATTTTGGCTTGGCAAGGGCCCTGGTGCTAGAAGTTCTGCCATCCGGTATAGCCGATGATGAAGATTTTCCGCTTGCCGACAGAGCCTTGAGTGTGCTGGATTTGGCCCTGGCGACAGACCCCACAGTGGTTACATTACGCGCTGAATATCATGACATAGAGCGTGTCTTTTTCTCGCCGAATGGTAAGCGCGCCGCCGTGGTAGACACCCTGGACAATGCCTACATCTTTGATGCTCATTCGGGTCTGTTGTTGGCCACCCATTTTGGTGTGGACGACATTATTTTCTTGCCCCAGCAGGAAATGGTGGCAGTTATCCGCGATGGTTCTCGTATTCAGATTTATTGGGACAATAGTGAGAATATGCTGCATGAATTTTTCCGGTCTGAGGACAGGATTGAGGATTTGATTGCCTATTCCGGAGACATTCCGTGGCTCATTATTCTCTCGGAAAATGGCACACTCGAACTTTGGGAATATAACGTGGCGGAGGATCAGCCACTTATTGTGAGCCTGGATGATTTTGGATCATCAGGCGAAATCATTCACTTCAGTGCATCCCAATTGCCGGGAAAGGTGGTGTTTCTTGGTAGCGATAATGTGGCTCGCTGGTGGGATCCCGATGCCGGTGAAACCGATTGGCTGTTTGAATTCGAAGATCAGATTCTGACGGATTTTGGATATTCGGATAATTTACTCAAGGGCGTGACACTGGCTTATGACCCTGCCACCTCCAGTATGATTGCTGATATCTGGGATTATGAAGTGGTGACGGAAGGTGAGATAATCATCAGTCTTGGGGTGGAAGATGAAATCTATATCAGCGAGGACGCCGGTGTCGACATCAGCAAGGATGGTCGTTATGTCTTTATCTCTTCGGACAGCATGGACCCGGTCCTGATTGATGTGGACCTCAGATACCAGCTTCGTATCAACGCATCCTTTGGTAATACCTATTCCATGCGGTCGGATGGCAATATTTTTGCCAGTTATTTCCTCGATAATTTCAGTCTGTGGCGACCCACCGGTCAGCGCCTGTGGAATATTATTGAACTGGATACGGATGAAGATGTTGCGGATGTTGTTTTTTCCGCCGATGGTGAACATGTGCTGGTAGGCTTTGATCGGGGGCAGGCCCGTATCTGGAATATCCCGGTGCAAAATGAAGTGCTCTGGCTGCCCGCAGAGCAGGAACAGCAGATTGATATGGGGCAGGCCCCGGTTCTTTCTACTGATGGACGAAAAATTCAGGTCATTCTGGGTGAGACTGACAGCGCCCAGGGCGAGGGCACCCAAATCACCATTTTTGATCTGGCTTCCCGATCACATTCCCAACCCCTGCGTATCAGCTCGCGCTCCAAGGGCGATAATTGCTCGCGGGATTTCAGAATTTGCATGGGATCCTTTGCCGGTATTCTCTCTGTCTATGATCTGTCAGGTGAAACGCCCGAGCGCGGATCGTCAATCATGGGGGATGCCTATCTTGCCCCGTCGGGTGAGATGGTGCTTTCCCGCTCGGGCAATAAACTTACTCTGTATTCCATTCCCGATAATCAGGAGCTTGCCACCCTGCCGGATATATCCGCCGTGCATGGTTTCTTGAGCGATGATGCCTTTGTTGATTTTCATTTCCCGGGCGATGGTTCGCTCATTCTGTTGGAGATTAATTTTGATGTTTATGTCTGGAACTGGGCCAGTGGCGAGGTTAACCATATCCCCACCGATTTGAATGCACTGATTGTGATTCCCAACATGGCTCGGAACGAGTTTATCCTGATATCACAAGATCGATATCTTGAGCGCTGGGACGTGTCCAGCCTGAGGCGGATTCAGTCCTTTGGCTCGCTTCTTGACCGGTATGAATCGGCAGGTTTTTCCCGGGACGGATCCAAATTTTATATGAAATCCTGGACTGGAGAAGTGGTGGTTGTGGATGATGAGGGCATAAATTTCCGGGTTCCGGGGCGCGGCTTTAACAATGCAATTTTTGATATTACGGGTTCGCACATTCTGACGCAAAATTTTGAAGACTTCTCTATCTGGAATATTGAAACCGGTCTCCGTCAGGCCGAAAGTACACGAGAGGTGATCTTTGATGATCTGGACGAAGAAATGTTGTTCCCGTCTGAAGATGGTAAAACGGTCTATATTGTCGCTGCTGATCTGATTGCCCAGATCAATGCACCTGAAAGCCGGATCAACGACGATAACCTGATTTCTTATGCCCGTGCCACAACCGCCCGTATATTGGGAGAAGGCGAGCAGGCGCGCTATGATCTTTCCCTGTCGTCGTCGCGCAGAACTTTAGGCTTTATAGCGGAGCCAAAATCTTCTGCTCATCAATGTGATCTTCTGGCCGCTGACCCGGATGACCCTGAGCGATATGCTGAGGGAAATCTCTATGGATATATTGATCATGTGATGGCATTGCCAGAGTGCCGTGAAGCCGTTAATGGCTCGCCCGATGAGCCCCGTTTTCATTATCAGTTGGCCCGTGTGATGAAAAAGGCAGGCCAGGATGATTGGCTGACGGAAGCGCGTATGGCTGTTGAGGCCGGGTATGGCATTGCAAAAGTTTTTATGGCCAGGGCGATTATAGATGATGAACCTGAGGCAGCCTTTGATCTGATTAAATCGGCGATGGATGATGATGTACCCTCTGCACATTATGAAATGGGGGTTTACCATTATTTTGGGGATGAAGCGCTAGGCATTGAGGAAAATAATTATCAGGCTTTCCACCATTGGATGGAGGCCATGCGTCTGGGCGATTATGATGCGGCTACTTTCCTGGCCCGCGTGGCACATGATCCACCTTTTGGTATAGATGCCAATCCGCCCAGCGCAGTTTTTTATGCCACCCTTGGCTTGCGGGTGTCAGACCCGGCGAGAAATGTTATTGGCTATTATAGATTTATCGAATTTCGTGCGGCTATTGCCCGTAGTATCAGTGTGGAAGATGCTTCCGCTGCGTGGCTTGCGGGCGAGCTATGGCAGATCGGTGACCCGTTCCCGGAGGCGTATATTTTCCCGACCGAAGCCCCACCGGAAACGGTTGCGATGCCGGACTCGACAGATGCGGGACTGTAGGGTCCGTGGCATTCAAATATAAGGCTTTTATATCCTACAGCCATTCAGACAAGAAATGGGGCGACTGGCTTCACAAGGCTCTTGAGACCTATCGTGTTCCCCGGGCCGTTATTGGTCAGCCAAGTCGGGATGGCAAGGTGCCCCAAAAGCTTTTTCCCATCTTCCGGGACCGTGAGGAACTGCCGACCTCGGATGACCTGGGCGGCATGCTCAAAAATGCACTCGAACAGTCTGCTTATCTTGTGGTCATATGCAGCCCCAATGCAGCGGGGTCGCTCTGGGTCAATGAAGAGATTCTGGCCTTCAAACGCATGGGCAAGGAAAACCGGATATTGGCTCTGCTGGTGGATGGTGAACCCAATGCTGCCGACCAAGGCAGAGAGGATATTGAATGTTTTCCAAAGGCTCTCAAATTTCAGATTGGTGAAGATGGAGAATTAACTAACCAGAGAACGGAGCCCATTGCGGCTGACGCCCGGCCCGGCAAGGATGGCAAGGAGAATGCCAAATTAAAGCTTCTGGCGGGCTTGCTTGGAGTCAAATTCGACGACCTCAGACAGAGGGAAAAACGTCGGAAACGTCAGCAGAAGATAGGTCTGGCCGCTGCGGCAACCGCTATTCTCGGCACTATTGGAGCCGTCTGGTTTCAGGGTTTTCAAGCTCAGAACAAAGAGGAAGATGCGCGCTTGTATGAGGAATCCAACGGATTGGCAGCGCGTGCTTATGGTTTGCTTGAGGATGGCCGCGTTGGCGATGCCATAAGAATGGCTCTGTCGGGTCTGCCGGATAATCCCTATGGGGGTGAACGACCATATAATTCATCAGCGTTTTTTGCCCTTAGTCTGGCCATGCAGCAAATGCATCTCGATGGCCTGCTGATGGGTGAGGGAGTGGACGAAGAAAATATGGTATTTAACGATGCCGGTGACCGGTTGCTGGTTTTTGGCGAGACTCAGGGTCTCGCGTTATACGACCTGGAGACACGTCAAATATTGTGGCGCGTCACTGAACTGCCAGCCAAGTCGGCCTGGTTCGCCGTTGAGGATACGGAGATTATCGTTGTCACCAGCGATAATGGTATGGTCGCCCACCGGCTTGATCCGGCAACCGGCTATGAACGAGATAGATTCAAGCCCAGCGATGAATTGAATTATGATACCGATCAATATCCCTGGGGGGATAGTCTGCAAGTGGCAGTGCGAAATTTTGCTGCCCTGCCAGATGGTGAATATGTCATGTACCTCGATATTTACCGGATCGATACTGGCCAAAAGATTTTTCATATTCCGTTTGATGATACTATCCCGGCCTATGAAGTTTTGCCTGACTATGGCCTGGTCATAGCCTTCTCGGGTAACCGCGTGAAAATATATGATGGGGCCAGTGACAGCGTTACAGTGCGGCTGGACCCGGACGATCCGGATTCCCTGGCAGATGCCTACGCGATCGATACGGTTAATGGTCGCTTGGCGATAAATTTTCGCAACGATGCCTTATTGGTTTTTGATCTGGAGACAGGTGAAGTTACCAATTCATTAACAACCGAATATGGGAGTACCGTTGACGCCTACCACCTGAAATATACCCCGGATGGGCGCTATCTATTGGCAACGGGCGGGTCTGGCGAGAGCGTGTGGGACATGGAACAACAGCGCTATTTGCCTCGGCTAAATACTCTGGCAGAAGATATGGTGACCATGGGCACGGTGGAGGCGCCGGTTTATCTCGCTGGCGGGTATGATAACAATGACCAGGAGTATGAAGCCCAGCTCTGGATGCCGGATCAGGAAATTTCCGGCAATCACGTTATGAACTTTCCCGGTCGGGCAATTTACAACCCGGCTCGTGAGGAATGGGTGGTGGCAGGCTTGCCACCACAAATATGGAAAAATCCCGGGCGTCCCGAAATCAGTCTGGAAATGCCAAGTTACGAGCTTGAATTTTCACCGGATCAGAAATTTTTGATGAGCCGAAACTGGGATGGTCGAATAGAGATTATTGAGGTTGCCTCGGGTGAGATGATCATCGGCCAAGCGGTTGAAAGGATTGATCAGTATATCTACACCCATTGGTACCAAGGTTCAAAATACATGGCACTGCTGCGCGGACAGGTGAAAGGCTTCTCATTTGAAGAACCGGCAGAAGAACCAGCGAAGGACGAGCTGAGCATATGGGACACGGAAGGCCGCATCATCAGCAACTTCAAGCCCATATCGTATATTGACGTGAATTTCAAAAACATCTCTTATCTCAAAGCCCAAGACCTGTTCCTCTATTCTGAAGGCGGCGATCTTTTGGCCATGACGCCCCTTGGGGAAAGCGCCGGAAGGGTTACCATCATTGACGACCAGCAATTGAGAAATAGCACCCGCTGGATATTCAGAGCAGACGCTGGAAGTGATGCAATTATTGTGGTGGATGATAAGGGTAATGTAAGCCTTATTGCCAAAGATAATTTTGAGATTCTGAGGCAATTTGCAATCGGCGAAGATATATTTTCGGTGGAAGATATCCTCCTGCTTGATAATGATATTGCTGTGCTTGCATATAATAATGACTTGATATTCTTCCATACTGTCTCCGGATCAGAGATCAATCAACTCTCTCTTGAGTTTGGCTCCTATGAATTTTTCTGGCAGGAAGGCTTGGGTCTGGTGGTGGATAACGCCTATGGAAACGGATTTTTGCTTACCAGCCCGGATAATTGGCAAACTATTTCTCAAGAGCCGGTAACTGCGGACGAAATTTTGGACCTGCAACCGGGCGGCGGTGGCATGCTCATGAGAATTAGTTACGGACGGTTGGAGCAATATACTGCTGATGGTGGCCGCTCTATTCATTGTGGAGAGGGGTGGAGCTTGGACAAGGGTCGTTATTCGCCCGATGGCGCCATGATTCTTGCATGGTCCTATGAAGGAGTGTGCCTGATGGACGCGGACAGTCTCGGTTTGATCCAGCGCTGGTCGGGGGAAGCAAGCAGGATTGTCTCGGCCATCTTTTCGCAAGATGGTCGCAATGTGCAGATATTCTATGAAAATGGACCCTACCATATTCTCTGGGGATCAGATGAACGTGTCTACCAGAAAAGTGAAATTAATCGGCTTATCTGGCCGTTGAAACTTGATCCCGGCCCGGTAATTGCCGAAGCTGTGCGCAAGCTGGAATTATTCGAGCTGACCCGGACAAACACAAGAGAACTGAGGTATGATGGCGGAGAATAAGGAAAATTTAACCTTGGCCGAGGTCCGCCAATTGCGTCGCACCAGCAGGCTGGGTGAAGCTCGCGCAGCTATTGATGTGATTGGTTTTGGGGCCAGAGTGGCGCGCATTGAATGTGCCTTTCTGGACCTGGAGGAACGGAAACCGCATCGTGAAATTCTGGCAGCAGTTAATGAAATGCGCCGGGACAAGGACTTGTCGCTCGAAGAAAAAGCGCAGCTTTCGCTTTTGGCCGGCATTGCACGCAACCGGAACAAGGATGGCGACAAGGCCATGGATGAGCTGCTGAGGGCGGTCAAGCTTTTTGAGGAAAGTGAAGATTGTCTGGGCGCGGCAGATGCCCATGACGAGATCGGGGTGGTTCTGGCCTGGCAGGGTCGAGTCAATCTGGCGCTCACATCCTTTGCACAGGCGATGGCGGCCTGGGCATCGGAATGTGATATGCCGGGGCTGGCAAAAACACTTGGCAATCTGGGGCGTTTTTATACCGAGACACAGCAATGGCGTCTGGCGCGTGATTTCCTGAAACATGCCATAAAAATCCGTGAAGACTGGGGCACAACGCGGGAAATGGTTCGGCTCAAGATCAATCTGGCGCAGGCTGATATTGGGCTCAATGCTTATGATCTGGCACTCGATCTGGCATGCGAGGCATGCACTGAATGTCACGGGGTTAAAGATCCTTATCTGGTTTTCACGGCTATGCGGGAAAAGGCGCTGGCCCTGGTCAGGCTAAAATCTGCCGAGGCCCCCGGTGCCATTGATGAAATGAAAAAAGCGGCGAAGGAAAGCAGCGGCGAATATGAAAAAGCCTCTGCTCAACTGGTCGAGGGTGAATTTTTGCTTGAAAATAATCCGGACGGGGCAAGAGAGGTGTTGAAACAGGCCAATCAATGGTTTGCCGAAAATAATCTGGCTTCACCGGCTGCCAATAGCGAACGCTTGCTGGCCATGACCTATTTGAGATTGAACCAGCAAGGGGATGCTGAAGCGGTCATTTCCCGGGCGATTGACCGGGCCCGAAAGGCGGGTCTGGCGGCAATGGTGCGTAATTTGAAGGAACTACAGTCCGAACTTGGATTGGCCACGTCTTTGCCCATTGAAGAAGGGCGCACACTGGCCAAGGATTTTCGGGAAACGCAGGATGGCTATGTGCTCCGACAAGTTCTGGGGGAGGGCGCCTATGGTCGGGTCTAGCGAGCCTATGATATGGAAGACCACCGCGATGTGGCCCTGAAAACGCTTCATCTTAAAGGCCTTTATGATGCCGAGCGACGTCGCTCGCTGATTGCCTCGGCCAAGCGCGAACTGCAAGCTACTTCCGGAATTAACCACCCGGGCATAGCAAAGGTTTATGCCTTTGGCAGTGATGCCTCCGGTGGTCATTATGTATCACAGGAGTTGATTGAAGGCTGTACGCTTCGGAAGCTGATGACTGCTGAGTTTGATCTGACTCGTTTCCTGGACATCTTGACGCAGATTTCCCAGGCTCTCTCGGCCCTGCATGATGCCAATGTGTTGCACCGGGATTTGAAACCGGAAAATATATTGATGCGAGATGACAAGGATCCGGTTTTGGTCGACTTTGGCATTGCCCATATGGGTGAGGTGGGCGCTCGGGCAGAAGACCGCTCCGGCACTCCCTATTACAATTCACCGGAGCAATATTTTGGAAAACCACTCGATGGACGCAGTGATCTTTATTCTCTGGGCATTATTGTTTTTGAGTGGCTAACGGGAGAGATACCTTTCAAGGCCATGCCGCCTGCCTGGAATTTTATCCAAAAAGCCTCACTCTACCGGGCCGCCAAAAAACGTATGATCAACCGTGATACCCGGTTGCCACCTGCTTTGCGGGCTTTGCTGTGGTCTCTGATAGCCTATGACCCGGCAGGGAGACCTGCATCGGCTAGGGAGTTTAGCGGCGATCTGAAAAGCTACCGGACGGAACAGACCTGAAATCAGGCGGTCCAGAGGTCCGTATTCAAGACCCGCAGGTTTTTTTGCCTTGGTGACAGACTGGATTTTTCTGCCGGAATGGATGCGGGATCCTGTCGCCATGCAAGCAGTTGTTCGGCTGAGTTATCCTGCCCGTCAGCAAAAATCAGCAGAAGATCACTTCTTTCCGCCAGATAAGCTAACGCCGAATCAGGATCATCTTTATGACCTGACCCCAGGTCCACGACCCATTCAGATTGCTTCCACAAGCCATAGGCAACGTCATCGTCATGTCGCGCATCGGCCAGGCCAATTTCACGGTTGCCGGCCTCCGCGACCAATGTGAACAGGCGCGTGCCAGCATCGAGGGCCTTCAATCCATCCAGAATTTTCCGGGTGACCTCGGCTTCAATACCGGGGCGTACAGCCGAGACAAGTTGAAAATTCTGATCTGGATAGTGACCGGTAACTTCCCTGAGGGCCTTTTTAATAGCTCCCTGGTCGATGAATTGCTCAGCCACATAAAGACCGATCCGGGACTCGCGTTTAAGGGCATTGTTCTGGCTTCCATCATGACCCAGCACATGCTCATTCAAAAACAGGACTTGTTCTGCGTCCTTGTCTTTTTCTTCCCTCGTGAGCTGGTCGAAGGGTTTGAGCTGGGGATGAAGTTTTTTGAGATTATCCCGCAGATTGCCAAATTTCCAGCCATCCACATAGCGATCAGCGCTCCAGCGGTCATGTTCCAGACGCGCCATGATTTCCCGTTCTTCAGCCGTGCCCATAAAATTCGTATTCTCGGCCAGACAAAAAATTCCTTGATAGCTGGCAGGAAGCCTGAACCCGGCTGTCCGTAATTTCACCGCCACATGATCGGCAGCGCGCCGATTGGCCCGGCGAAAAGTCTCAGGCAGGCGATTCCAGAGTTTGTCACCGCTGGCGGCTTCACTGGCTGTATCCTTTTCCGCCCCATGTTTATCCACATAGGCGCTATGAATATTTTTGGCCAGAATATCGCTATCACCAACGATTCCATCAATCAGTGACTGGCCTGTACCAAGTCCAAAAGGCGACATGGTCTGGCTCATAATTTTAACATTTTCCTGGGCCACCATGTCAACAAATCCAGAGCCCATGGATTTTTTGTGCACCAGCAAAAGACCCGGATTTATAATGCCTCTCCTGGAGAGACCGTTTAACTCCATAGCCAGAGCCACATTCTGGGTTTCCTGTTTCAGGCAAAGGATGGTTGCTGTGATGGCTTGGATTTTTGAGGCCGACTTGATGTGGTCGGGGGCATCGCCATCGGTCAAGTCAGCCTTCACAAAGGTGAGATCAACAAAACTGCTAACCTGTGGATAGCGGGCGGTAAAATCCCGGGCGCGAATAGTCGCGTTTTCGTCTAGAATGGTGCAACGAAGACGGTCGAGGTCCCGGTAATGGCATACCAAAGCGGCCTCGATCAAAATAGCTTCACCAAGATCATCAAAACCGGCAATCACAAGATGCACCCGGTCCTGTGCCGCTTGATCCGCATATTCATAGACCGGGTGGCGGGCCAGCAATTCCCGGGCAGTGAGCGCGTTCGAGGAGAAGAAATTGATGGTCAGATGATCGTCTGAAAGCCGTTCAAAATGAACTTCGTAATCCTGAATCTGCCGATTTATTTCCGGCTCCGATAAATGGGTGTGCACGGTAAAATGATGGCGGTCAGATGTACGCTGTATCTGAGTGGCCAATACGCATATTTCGATATTGGTAATATCGCTTGGGGTTACGGCAAAAAGATGCTCGGCTCGGTGCGCCGCGGCTTTCTCCAAAATCCGGGCCTGGGTTGCATCGGCTACAATCAAAAGGATGCCTTCTGCCATGCAAAAAGCCCGGTCTTCTTCGTCGGGTCTTTGTTCTATCACCACCACTTTTCGACC
>JACZYI010000016.1 GCA_022571175.1 Pseudomonadota bacterium | reverse complement strand
TATGCGGGGAATGAGCATTTCGGCCCCATCCCGAATGAGAACGGTCTTATGGCGCGATTTTGCGCCTCCAACAACCTCAAAATTCGACTTCGCCATGCTAAATTCTTTAGCAAGTAACCGGCAAAGCGCCTTGTTCGCCCTCCCCTTTTCCGGAACAGCCCGCACAAAAACGCGTAAAACTGCTTTATCTAGGTGTAACTCGACCGGGCCGATCCGGTCTTGGGTAGCTTTCGGGCTCAATTTGACTTGCAAAAAAAGACCCTCAGCAGAGACGCTGAGTGGGCTTGAAGTGTTAGACACCGAAAAGCGGCGCTATATCGTTGCGCAAAAGATTTTGCAGGAACCAGAGCAGTAGGATCAGAACCATCGGCGACAAGTCTACGCCACCAAAGGCTGGCAGAAAGCGCCTGATGCGCTGCAGTGCCGGCTGGGTGAGCCGGTGTAGAATATCCATGACTGATGATACCAACCGGTTATGGGTTGGCAGGATTCCAAACGTCATTAACCAGCTGAAAACCACCCAGATAAAAATCACAAAAAGATAGATATCCAGAATTTTGTCGAGCAAAAGAAATAATGCTGTCATGTTTCTTACCTGAAATTATTGTGTGCCCAACATGTAATCATATTCCCGGCCTGGCACAAGACCTCCGGACCGAGTGACTGGGTTCTGCTAATTTTTTGTTAAGGCTCGTCCTGTATGCTCCCAGATGGACGGGTATGCTCCGCCTAGATCAAATAACTGGCCAGAACGGTCGCCGCAAACGGTCGAAGTCAATGGCACAGTAACGATTTGAGCAAGGACGGATGAAAAATGTTTAATGCAACATCTGGCACCAGGTTTTATCTCCCGATATTTACCATAGACCCTGCTTTGCTGGGACTTGCCTTGAATGCAAAGCTGGCTTTGCGAACCGGGACTTTTGAACCGGCGTTCAAATTTGACGAAGCGCTCTTTGCGCTCGGACCCAAGTTTTCAGCACCCTGGGAACTGGAAGATCCGGACCGAACACTAAACAGCCGGTTGAATGAAGCCCGTAATCTTAAAAAATTTATTGACATTAATTCGGCTGACGTAAAGCGGGCCGGAGATGATAAGGACTCAAGAGCCCTGTTTGCCCTCTATCACGGACTGAGGGCACTCCAGGCATTAGCACAATATGCCGCTGCAAAGGATACCCCGACCGCTTCTCTGTCCCGCCTCAGCAATAAATTTATCGATGGTCTTAATCAGGTCCGGGACTTTATTGCAACGGCAGAAACAGACAAGGTCTCGCTTTTTCTGGTAGAAAAATCCAACAAGATGGAATCCATCGCGGGCGTCAGAAAGAATGTCAATAGTTACACTGGAAATGTCATTCAAGAAGGCAATCGGAATGATGCATTGGAAAATGTTCTGGGAACCGAGACTTTTACTGTCCGCATCACCAAAAATGGCTCGTTTGATGACATTCTGGTCGACCTGTCAAAAATATCAGGAACCCTGAACATTGACGCGGTGGTTGACCTCATAAATCAGGAAATAACGGCCGTTCCCCTGCTCGACCAAAATGGCGACCCGGTACTGGACGGGAATGGCGATCCCTATTCAAAATATGTCTCAGTCTTCAAAGTCGAGATGAACAAAGACTATGATTATTCTATCAAGGTTGAAGGTGTCAGCACCGAAGCTGTCCGGCTTATACCCGGCACCTCAGAGCCAACCTTGCTGATAGCAGGAACGCTAGCACCCTTTACAAGCGAGGGTGCGCAAACCGCTACCATAACAAAGATAACTGATTTGTCCTCCGCCAACCCGATCCGAGCCGTCAGCCTCCAGTATGCGGGCATTGACGCCTCGGCAACCGTAGTGGCTATTGACGCCGCCAAATCGGATGACGACCCGGACAATGACGAGGTCGACCCTGTCAAAGCCCAAACCAGTGCCAATGCCATTGCCGTTGATTCCGAAGGCTACACTTATATTGTGGGCAGCACCGAAGGCGATTTTGACAGTGAAGTCAATACGGCCACGGGCAAGGATGTTTATCTGTCAAAAATTGATTCTTTGGGGAAAGTAATATTCACGCGCCTTCTGGGTGTTGGCAGTGATGCTGATGCCTTTACGATTGCCATCGACAGCCAAAACAATGTGATCATCGCCGGTCAGACAGATGGCAATATCAGCGGAACGGATGCGGTTTCTGGCAAGGACAGCTTTATAACCAAATTCAACAGTATGGGCGATGTGCTTTTCAATTTCCAGCTGGATACGGTAGCCACCGATTCCACACTAGGCCTGACAATCGACGCCAGCGATAATATTATTGTTGTGGGGCAAACTTCAGGAGCGATCAATTCCACATCAGGCTTCAGCGGTGCCCGGGATGCCTATGTTCTTAAAATCGACGGCATACTGGGTACATTGACGGACTCGGTTGTTTTTGGCGGAACTGGCAGTGAAGAAGCCAAGGCAGTTTCGATTGCCAATGACGGAAATATTCTGGTGGCAACCACCGAAAATGGCAACGCCTTCATTCGAAAGCTCGACGTAACAAATCTGTCCACGGAAATATTCTCGTATGATCTGGGCGACTTGCAGGGCGGCGATGTGACCGGCATTGCGGTAGAAGGAACCGCAGTTTACCTCACCGGATTTACCGGAAATGCTGCCCTTGATGGCGGAACAGCAACACTAACCAATGCCAAATCCACCGGTATAGACGGATTTGTTACAAGACTGGACGATGCAGGAGCCTCCCTCACTGCCAATTTTACTACTTATGTGGGTGGCACCGGTACTGACAGCGTGTCCGGCATTGCAGTCTCGGGCGGAAAAATATATCTGACGGGAAAAACCAATGACGCTATTACAGGCGAGATCAGGGTTGGTGTGACCGATGCTTTCGCCGCCCGCATCGACGGCACAACTGGCGCGATTGATTTTATTGAACAGTTTGGTCAGGCCTTCGGTGAAGCGGGTGCCAGAGGAATTGCCTTCGCCGCATCCGGAAATTCTATCCTCGAAACCCTGGGCTTGAGGCAAGGGACTGTGCAGCAACATGAAACCCGGGATATTGTCGGCCAATCAAGTGTCCGGAGTGGAGATTTTTTCTACATATCCATCGATGGCGGTTTAAAAAAGAAAATTACCATCAAGGCGGGCGACAAAATGTCAAATCTGGCGCGTAATATTAACATAGCGGACCTGCGCCATATTGAGGCAACGGTCATTAAGGGCGATAACGGAGATATGCTGCGGATCAAGGCCATAAACGGTGGCACAATTGAATTTTTCCGAGGCACTCGGGGCAAGGATGCACTTGGCCGGATGGGCCTTGATCCCGGAAAGATTTTGTCAAATGAACTGGTGCTCAATATTGATCTCGACCCGGATACTATGGATGAAAGCGATCTCGGCGGGACCTTTGGACTTGGTCTGGACGCAAATTTCCACCTCAAAGACAAAACCACCGCCAAATATGTCTTAACCAAGGTGGATTTCGCGATCTCCACCATTCAGCGGGCTTTCCGCTCCCTTAGTTTCAATCCGGTGAAAATCGCCTTGCTTCGGGATAAAAAGCCAAATTATGGCCCTGCGCCGGCATATCTGACCAACCGTATAGCCAACTTTCAGGAGGCTCTCGATCGATTGCAGGGGCAGTCCCTGAGTTCTGGCATTAGTTTTTTTATATGACCGGACAGCTTTGATTTTTTAAGAAACCAGGAGAAAAACCGTTCTTTGGCTCCAAAAATATAAAATCCTGAAGATCATTCTGGCGGGATTTTTGCTACCTTTTCTCATGGTGGTACCCACCATTGCAGAAAGTGAAGAAGGCGATGGCGACCTCCGGGAAAACTATATTGAATTTCAACCCCTCTCCGTCACCGTAATTCAAAACGCTCGCATATCAGGTGTCCTGACAGTCACTTTTACTCTGGCAACGAAGAATCCTTCATTGATCGAAAAAATTAAACATCTGCGACCAAGGGTGAGAAGCGAAGTCCATCACAAATTGGCACGTTTGGCTGCCACACGAATAAGTCTTAACCAACCCATTAATGTGGAATTAGTGGGAAAATTCATACAATCCGCTGTGGATCAGATTTTTGGGGAACATGAAGTCGAGGTTCTGATTCAACTTGCCGCCATAAGGCCCCTTTAGCGGGCTAGGCAGCTAGCCGGCCACCATCCACCACTAACTCAGCACCATTGATGAAGCGGGATTCCTCGCTTGCGAGGAAAGTGACCACACAGGTAATTTCCTCAGGTCTGCCAATTCGTCCCATAGGAATGTTCCGGCCCAGTTTTTGCAGCATTTCGTCACGCGTGCCTCTTACAACCCAGCCATCCAGAATGGGGGTATCCACAAATGCCGGGTGCACTGAATTGCAGCGGACCGGATATCCGCGATCCATGGCATGCAGAGCCACCGACTTGGTCAAATGACGTACGGCAGCTTTTGCAGAATCATAGGCAATCAAATTCGAATCCGCGATCATAGCTGACAGGGATGACATGTTGATGATAGATCCCTGAACCTTTGACATCAATGGAAGAGCGTGTTTGCACCCTAGAAATACACTATCAAGATCAACGCGATGTATGTGGCGAAATTGGTCTAACGATATATCTTCGATCGAGCCCAAATTCCCAATGCCGGCGTTATTTACCAAAATATGAAGTGCGCCATGATGGGCACTCACATCTTTAATGATACGGCGCCAGCTCTTCTCACAGGTGACATCCTGAACTATTGCCTGCCCACGATTTGACAACTGTTCACCGAGTTCGGATATTTTATCCTCATCAATATCGGAGGCGATGACATAAGCGCCTTGGTCCGCAAAGTCCAAGGCAATCGCCCTCCCCAGGCCAGAGGCAGCACCGGTGACAAGCGCTATTTTGTCTTTCAACAAGCCACCGGCGTTCCTTGTCTCCTGATCGGTGATTTTGGGCATTTTCGCTCCAAACTTGTCAAACGGGGACCAGTATATCTGGCTGCAGTTGGATCATGCTATATGGATTCAACCCTCAATTACAGTGCTTTAGGTCTGGCAAGTCTTGACGCAAACCATAAAGTGGATGGAAAGTGGATGCCACAGTATAACTTCATTATCCCCTGGATCGAAATTGGAGCAATAAGTGAGCCAAAAAAAACCACACTTTGACAGTCCCCATGGCTCGTTATCAGGAATAATTGTGTTGGACCTCACACGAATCCTGGCCGGACCTTATTGCACCATGGTTCTGGCTGAGCTTGGTGCCCGGGTCATTAAAATCGAAAACCCCGATGGGGGTGATGATGCCCGGGCCTTTGGCCCTTTCCTGGAAGCACAGGAAGGTGGCCTCCGTAAATCGGCTTATTTCATGTCGCTCAATCGCGGAAAAGAGAGTATCGCCCTCGATCTTAAAGCCGGCGAAGATCGGCTAATATTTGAGCAGCTATTGGAAAAAGCCGATATCCTGGTTGAAAATTTCAGACCCGGCACCCTCGACCGGCTGGGATATGGTTGGGAGACCCTCCACCCGTTGTATCCAAGGTTGATTTATGCTGCCGCTTCCGGGTTTGGCCGGAGCGGACCCGAGGCTGGTAAAGCTGCCTATGATATGGTTGTCCAGGCCATGGGAGGATTGATGAGCATTACTGGGCCCGTAGGAGGACCGCCGGTAAGAGTGGGTACCTCCATCGGCGATATCACAGCGGGGCTTTTTACCACTATCGGCATATCAACAGCACTCTATGAGCGAGAGAAAACCGGTCTCGGACAATTGATTGATGTGGCCATGCTTGATTGCCAGATTGCCATTCTGGAGAATGCTATAGCCCGACTGGAAGCCACCGGGGAAACGCCAGAACCGCTTGGTGCCAGGCACCCGTCCATAACACCCTTTGCGGCGTTTAAAACCAAAGATCAAATCATCGTGATTGCAGCCGGGAATAACAGACTGTTTCAAAACTTATGTGTGGTTCTTGGGAGAAATGATCTGGCCAGTGACCCGCGCTTTGAAACCAACGAAAAGCGCAGCGATCACGCAGACCGGCTTGGCGCAGAAATTGAGTCCGCACTGCTGTGTCGGTCGGCTGCGGATTGGCTCACCGAGCTGGAAAATGCCGGCGTTCCCTCGGGCCCTCTGAATTCAGTCAAGGAAGCCCTGGCTCAACCGCAAATTCTAGCACGTAACATGGTTGTGACCACCGAGGACCAAGATGTGGGAATCCTCCGCATGGCGGGAAATCCGATCAAACAGTCCAATCATCCTGACGAGACCTGGCGTAAACCAGCGCCAGATCTGGATCAGGATCGCGAAAAGATTTTGAGAGATTTTGGAATAGCTTCCACTCGCCACTAATGGGCATCATTCCAGTTTTGCCCAACACCACAATCAACCGTTAGGGGAACCGATAAATCAACATATGGTAGTGCGGCCTCTTCCATGGTGGTTTTGATAACCGGGATGGCAGACTCTATAACGCCATCAGGGATCTCGAATATCAATTCGTCATGAACCTGGAGGAGCATTTTTACCTTTTTCTCCAGACCGGCGGCCTCCAGAGCACCGGGGATGCGGATCATGGCACGTCTGATAATATCTGCGGCGGACCCCTGGATGGGCGCGTTAATGGCCGCACGTTCGCCAAAACTACGCATGGCGGGATTTTTATCGTGAATCGCCCGAATATGACATCTCCGCCCGAAAAGCGTGGTCACATATCCATGATCCTTGCAGTAGGCCTTGGTTTCGTCCATGTAATCGCGAATGCCGGGAAATTTTTTGAAATAAGCGGAAATATACTTCCCCGCTTCCTCTCGCGAGATACCAAGCTGGTTGGCCAGTCCAAAGGCGGAAATTCCATAAATAATGCCAAAGTTAATGGCTTTTGCCCGTCGTCTCACAAGCGGATCCATGCCTTCAATCGGAATGGCAAAAACTTCTGATGCTGTCAGAGCGTGAATATCCACGCCATTGGCGAACGCTTCTTTCAGAGCCTTGATATCTGCCATATGTGCCAGAATTCTGAGTTCGATCTGGCTATAATCGGCAGCGACCAATTTATGGCCGGGCTCGGCTATGAAGGCTTCTCTGATTTTGCGGCCCATTTCGGTTCGAATCGGAATGTTTTGAAGATTTGGATTGGATGAGGCCAATCTTCCGGTGGAGGTTGCCGCTAGAGAAAAAGAAGTATGAACCCGGCCCGTATTTGGATTGATCGCTTTTTGAAGCGCATCGGTATAGGTGCTTTTAAGTTTAGCCAACTGGCGCCAGTCGAGGACTTTCCGTGGCAACTCATGACCCTCTAAAGCCAAGCCCTCCAGAATGGCTGCACTGGTGGAAAAGGCGCCCGCCTTGCCTTTCTTGCTACTGGGCATGTTCATTTCATCGAATAATATTTCACCGAGTTGTCTGGGAGAGGCAATATTAAACTCTCGCCCGGCGAGTTTATGAATTTGAATCTCCAGTTTCTGCATACGTTTGCCAAATTCACCCGACAAATGATTGAGTTGAGCGCGATCAACCTTGATGCCTTCCTGCTCCATGCGGGCCAACACCGGAATCAACGGACGTTCCAGGTTTTCATAAAGATTGAGCAAACCTTCGTCCGCCAACCGGGGTTTCAATATGCGGTGCAGGCGTCCCGTGAGATCAGCGTCTTCGGCGGCATAATCAACCGCGCTATCAAGCGGCACATAATCAAAGGTCACCTGGTTCTTGCCCGTGCCAGCAACCTCTTTGAAACTTATGGGCTTGATACCAAGATGCAGATTTGAAAGCTCGTCCAGACCATGTCCGTGAAGGCCACATTCCAGCGCGTAGGAAATGAGCATGGTATCCTCCAGAGGAGACAGCGCAATGCCATTTTGAAGAAAGATCAAATAATCATATTTAAGATTTTGTCCGATCTTCAGAATGGCCGGATCTTCAAGCATGGGCCTTAGAGCTTGCAAGGCTTTGGTCTTTTCAATCTGCTCTGGACGATCGCCGCCAAGAGCCAGCCCCTCGCCGTCACTTCCCTTGTGACCCAGGGGAATATAACAGGCTTCTCCGGTACGGACCGAGAGTGATATTCCAACCAATTCGGCCGATACCGCATTAAGTGAGGTGGTCTCGGTATCAACCGCAACCTGCCCGGCCAGTTGGATCTTTTTTATCCAGCGTCCAAGGGCGTCCATATCCTGCACGCATTCATAGCTGGTCTTTTCCACAGCCCCGTCCTTAGCGGCCAGATCATCAACAACTTGCTCTACACCAAAGAGGGTGGAAAGTTTCGCCTTGAGGGATTTGAACCCCTGTGCCTCCATAAATTCCAGGAGAGGTCCGGGTTCAATCTGCCTGGTTTTCATATCCGAGAGATCAAGATCAAGCGATAAATCGTCCTTGAGGGTCACCAAACGCAGACTGATCCTGGCGAGCTCAGCAAATTCAATCAGATTCTCACGCCGTTTAGGCTGCTTGATTTCACCCGCACGAGCCAAAAGACTTTCCAGATCACCATATTCATTAATGAGTTCCGCCGCCGTCTTGATACCTATTCCTGGCACGCCGGGCACATTATCTGAACTGTCACCCGCCAGAGCCTGAACATCCACAACTTTATCCGGACCGACACCGAATTTCTCAAACACGCCCTCGGTGTTTATCCGTTTGTTTTTCATACTGTCAAACATGGAAATTTGTTCATTGACGAGCTGCATCAGATCTTTGTCTGAGGATACAATTGTGACAATCCACCCCTTGGCATCGGCCTGGCGGGCATAGGTGGCGATAATGTCATCCGCTTCAAATCCTTGCAATTCGATTGCGGGAAGCTGGAAGGCCTCTGTGGCCTCTCTGATTAGTGGAAATTGAGGAACAAGGTCTTCCGGTGCGGGTGGACGATGAGCTTTATAGTCCGGGTAAAAATCATTTCGGAAGGTTTTCCGGCCAGCATCAAAAATCACCGCAATATGAGTGGGTTTATCTCCTTCTTTCAAATCCTGCAGTAATTTAAGGATCATGCTGGAATAGCCGTAAACTGCATTTACGGGCGTACCATCAGCTCTATTCATGGCAGGAAGGGCATGATAGGCGCGAAATATATAACCGGACCCGTCAATCAAATAGAGATGGTTCTTTGTTCTGAACGCCTCTTTCGGCATCAGGCGCTCGTATCTTCATTTTCCAACAGGAACAGGCGGTCACAATAAGGACATTCTACGCGCTTGGTTTCCCCCATGTTCAGGTAGACCAGCGGATGCCCGAGCGCACCGCCGCCATCGCAGGAAACAACTTTTGTCGAAACGCTGATCGTCTCTGGAGCATCATCTGTCATGGCTTGAATTTCTCCTTAACTGTTGGTTCGTTATACCCAAGCCGGGAACACGAAACAATAATGGAGTGGTCCTTAAATGAAACATTGATTGACCATGCGACCCTGGGAGTGATACCGAACACAGATAATGAGCGCAGCCATAAAAGTTGAAAAGCTGGACAAGATTTACAGCCTTGGTGGAAAGGGGCCAGACAAGCATGCCCTCAAGGCCATTGATCTTGAGATTCCACGGGGGTCTATTTTTGGTCTCCTGGGGCCGAATGGCGCTGGAAAATCAACCTTTATCAATATTCTGGCCGGACTGGTTAATAAAACTTCTGGTAAGGCAAATATCTGGGGTTTTGATATTGATGAAAATCCCAGAAATGCCCGTGTTTCTATTGGCGTGGTTCCCCAGGAACTTTATTTTGATGCTTTTTTCACCCCTTTTGAAATGCTGGAATTACAGGCCGGTCTTTATGGCGTGCCCAAATCCGAGCGTAGAACTTTAGAAATTCTTGAAACCGTGCAACTGGCCGATGAGGCTAATTCCTATACCCGAACGCTGTCTGGAGGAATGAAACGGCGTCTGCTGGTGGCAAAGGCGATGGTTCATTCGCCACCGATTCTGGTTCTGGATGAGCCCACGGCGGGTGTGGACATTGAGCTCCGTCGGCAACTTTGGGAGACCATCCAAGATTTAAATAACCGCGGCGTGACTATCGTTTTAACCACGCATTATCTGGAAGAAGCCGAACGGCTGTGTGACCGGATAGCTATCATTAATCATGGCCATGTGGTGGCCTGTGATTCAACCAAAAACCTTCTGGCTCGGATTGACGAAAAGGAGATTCTTTTCGATTTGGCCCATGACCTCGAAGAAATACCAGAAGCTCTGAAATCATTTCACTGCCATCTTTCCGGTAAACGTCGACTGGCGATTCAGATCAACAAATCATCCGCTTCTGTGGGAGAGGTTTTAGCTGCAATTTCGAGCGCCGGCCTGGAAGTTCATGATCTTTTCACCAAAGATACGGACCTTGAAGACATTTTCTTGCAACTCACGCGGTCCGATTAAGGACGGATACGGCAATGACTCTCCAGACAGAAATATTGGTCATAGGGTCCGGTGCCGCAGGCCTTTCGCTGGCCTTAACAATTGCCGATCGATTTCAGGTTAAAATTATTTCTAAAGAGAATGCCGCTGCCGGGTCCACAGCCATGGCGCAGGGAGGCATTGCCGCAGCCCTTCGTGCTGGCGATTCGGTCGAGTCCCATATTCAGGATACCCTTGAGGCTGGCGCAGGACTTTGCAACCCGAAAACTGTTTCAAGGGTCATCGAAAAGGGACCCGCTGCGATAGATTTCCTGATTGCCCAGGGTGTGAAATTTACCGGGGGCAGTGAACCCGAAGAAGGGTCAGGCTTTCATTTAACCAGGGAAGGGGGTCATTCTCGCCGCCGTGTCCTTCATGTGGATGATGCCACCGGTCGTGCGGTTCACCAGGCCCTGCTCCATAACGCGCACAAGCACCCCAATATAGTAATGACTGAAAATGCGCTTGCAGTTGATCTTATAACCAACCGGCAATCAGTGAGCAATGGCAAGGGTAAGGACCAATGCGAGGGCGCCTATGTTATGGAAATCGAGAGTGGAAAAATCGATGCCATGACCGCGAAAGCAACCGTGCTCGCAACCGGCGGTGCCAGCAAAGTCTATCTTTATACCTCTAATCCTGACGGCTCCACTGGCGATGGCATCGCCATGGCCTGGCGGGCGGGTTGCCGGGTTGCCAATATGGAATTTAACCAGTTTCACCCCACCTGCCTCTATCACCCCGAGGCCAAATCATTTTTATTAAGCGAAGCTCTCAGAGGCGAAGGAGCACACCTGACCTTGCCTAATGGTGAACGCTTCATGCATAAATTTGATGAGCGCGCCGAGCTTGCACCCAGAGATGTTGTAGCCCGGGCGATTGACCACGAAATGAAACGTTTGGGCCTCGATAATGTTTATCTCGATATTTCCCACCGAGATCCGGATTTCATCATTGGACATTTTCCCAACATTTACCGCCGCTGCAAGGAATTTGGCTTTGATTTGACCACAGGCCCGATTCCGGTGGTTCCGGCCGCTCATTATACCTGCGGTGGGGTGGTAACCGATTTGACCGGTAAGACCGATATTGATCGCCTTTATGCAATCGGTGAAGTTGCTTGCACCGGGTTGCATGGGGCCAATCGCATGGCCAGTAATTCCCTTCTGGAATGTTTGGTTTTTGGGATGGCAGCAGGCGAGGATATTCTGGCACGGGGCAATGAATTACCGCTGCCGGGCAGTGCTGCGCCATGGGATGAAAGTCGGGTAACAGATTCCGACGAAGAGATTGTGGTCAGCCACAACTGGCACGAACTACGGCGCTTTATGTGGAATTATGTGGGCATTGTCAGAACCAATAAACGGCTGGAGCGGGCAAAACGACGTACGGATATGTTGCTCGGGGAAATACAGGAATTTTATGGCAACTTCCGGGTAACGCCCGACCTGCTTGAGCTTCGAAATCTGGCCACGGTGGGCGATTTGATCGTGCGCTCTGCCTTGGAGAGAAGGGAATCGCGTGGACTTCATTATACCACCGATTATCCCGGCCAGGAGGCCAACCCCACTGATACAATTCTGACACCCTGAGCGATGATTCAAAACGCCACCAAATGGAAATCCATCACGCTGATACTGCTCGCACAAGTGCTGACACTCTCGCTCTGGTTTTCCGCAACTGCCGTCATCCCTTCCCTTCGGGTTGAGCTTGGGCTCAGCAATGTCCAGGCATCCCTTTTTTCGTCTATGGTCGCTATCGGCTTTGTGGGCGGCACCTTGATCAGCGCCCTTCTCGGTCTTGCAGACCGGTTTAACCCCAAATATTTTTTTCTGGTCTCGGCGCTAGTGGCAGCGTGCGCTAACGGAGGGCTTCTTCTGGTTGAACCGCACTCGGGCACAGGACTCTTGTTGCGCACACTCACAGGAGCCGCCATGGCCGGTATCTATCCAATTGGCATGAAGATGGCTTCCACATGGGCTGAAGGTGATGTGGGCTGGCTGGTGGGTCTGTTGGTTGGGGCTTTAACTTTGGGCTCAGCCTCCCCTCACCTTTTGAATGCGCTTGGGGGCCTTGACTGGAGAACAACAATTGGCGGCGCCAGTTTGGCGGCCATGGGCGCAGCATTTGTTATCCTTTTTGTTCGACTGGGGCCAAAAGCACTTGCACCTGCATCCTTCAGGTGGAATGCGGTTTATGACGCCTGGAAATACAAGCCCCTACGCCTGGCTAATCTCGGATATTTTGGCCATATGTGGGAGCTTTATGCCATGTGGGCCTGGATTGGCGTGTTCATGACCGAAAGCTTTACTCTAAGCTTGAGCTCATCCGCACCCATAGGTTTTTTGGCCAGCCTTGCGGGGTTTTCTGTGATCGCGGTGGGGGCTGTTGGCTGTCTTGCCGGGGGCTGGTTGGCCGACCGCTATGGGCGAACCCGATTGACCATGTGGGCCATGGGCATCAGCGGTAGTTGCGCCATTCTGGCGGGCTTTCTGTTCGGGGCTAGCCCCTGGATTCTGGTTCCAGTCTGTTGGCTTTGGGGTTTTTCCATCGTTGCCGACTCTGCCCAGTTTTCTGCCTGCATAATAGAGCTCTCCGATCAGCGGCGTATTGGAACCATGTTGACGGTACAGACCAGCCTTGGGTTTTTACTAACTCTTGCCACCATTCATCTGGTGCCCATGGTGCGAGCCGAGTTTGGCTGGGCCGGCGCTTTCGGGATGTTGGCCATTGGTCCTTATTTGGGTGTTTTGGTCATGGGGCAGCTAAAATCCCATGCCGATGCCAAAAGAATTGCAGGAGGGCTCGGTTGAGGTGCCTTGAGGTGGCTCAAGATTAGCTATTTGCGCATAGTCATGAATATGGCTAATGTGCGCGGCAACGCAGGGGCTTATTGTGTGGTGGCTTCAGTAAGCCCGGTTCGTTTTTCACGGGCACCCGTAGCTCAGCTGGATAGAGCGCTGCCCTCCGAAGGCAGAGGTCACAGGTTCGAATCCTGTCGGGTGCGCCAATAAATGATTGGGATTTGATGGCAAAGATCGAAAAAATAATCATAGTGGGTGGCGGCACATCCGGTTGGCTGACCGCAACTTATCTGGCTAAACATCTGGGCTTTGAACATCCCCACAGCACCAAGATCACGCTTATTGAATCGAGTGAAATTCCAACCGTCGGTGTGGGAGAAGCAACTATTCTACCCATTCGGCCCCTGATTGAATCCCTGGGCATTGATGAAGCGCGCTTCATGAAAGAAAGTTCGGCCACGTTCAAGCTGGCCATCAAATTTGCCGATTGGCTCTATTTGCCTGAAGACAGCAAAAAGCACGGCAAACGACCCTGGTATTATCATGCCTTCGGTCGTTATAGCCAGGTCGGACCCGATATTCTGGCACCTTACTGGATGCTCAATGGTGAGGCCGAGAAACAGAGTTTTGTTGATTATTCCATGATCGAGGGCAAAATCTGCGATGGCATGAGGGGCCCAAAGCGGATTGAGGACCAGGAATACCGGGGACCGGTGGAATACGCCTATCATTTCGACGCTGGCAGGCTGTCCACGCTGCTCAAAACCATGGGCTCTGAACTGGGTGTTGAGCATTTAATAGGCACGGTAAAAAAAGTTGTGCTGGATAGTGATGGTGCGATCAAGTCGCTGGAGACCGTTGAGCATGGCACACTCAAGGCAGATCTCTATATTGACTGCACCGGATTTGCTGGTCATTTAATCGAAAAGGCCATGGGGGGGAAATTCCACAGCTTTAACCATATGCTTTTCAATGATGCGGCCATCGCCTGTCAGGTTCCCTATTCTGATCCAAAATGCCCACTACCTCCCTACACCACTTCCACTGCACAGGAAAATGGCTGGACCTGGGATATTCCGCTGAATGATCGCCGCGGTGTGGGCTACGTCTATTCCAGCCAATATACCGACGCCGACAGGGCAGAAGAACTGCTGCGAGGCTATCTTGGCAAGGACGGAGATGATTTGTCTTATTTGCGCATCAAGATGCGGGTCGGCAGCCGTAGAGAGCAATGGTTCAAAAATTGCGTTTCCATTGGCTTGTCCGCAGGCTTTGTGGAACCACTGGAATCCACGGGCATATATCTGGTGGATATTGCGGTCCGCAGGTTGGTTGAATTTTTACCCGTTGTGGAACAAATGCCGTTGGCTGCGGCTCGTTTTAATCAAGGCATGAATCAAACCTTTGAGGATATTGTCGATTTTATCAAACTGCATTTTGTCCTCAGCAAACGTACGGATACTGATTTCTGGATCGACAATCGCAAGGAAGATACCATGCCGGCATCCCTGTTGCAGAAACTTGAATTTTGGAAATACCGCGTGCCGGCACCTTTGGAATTCACCGACTTCTCGGCGATCTTCGGTCTGACAAGCTATGTCCAGATTATGTACGGCATGGATCATCTTCCAGACTTGAGCGGCCAAGAAGACCGTTTTCTTTACGCTGAGGCCGCCCGCAAAAAATCAGAGCGCCTGGACGTAATCGCCCAGGATGGACTTCGGGTTCTGCCCGATGAGCGTGTTCTTATTGACGAAATATACCAGACCGGCTTTAGAGCAAATAAAACAGCTACGAGAATGAACTCCTGAGATCGTAAATTCTCAGACAATTCAATTGGTGTCTGATTGAGTGACACTGGCCTTCGGAAGCCGCACTGTAAATGTGCTTCCCACACCAACTTCACTAGTAAAGGTCAGCGATCCTCCATTCATTTCGGTCAGCGATCGCGCCAGGGGCAGCCCGAGCCCGGTCACGCTCGCCGTTTTAAGTATTGAGGACTTCACCTGACCAAAGGGTGTCAGCACCAGGCGATAGTCCTGTTTTGTAATTCCGATGCCTGAGTCTTTAACCCACAAAACCATCTCGTGCTCTCTCTTCACTACCAAGAGTGATTTCGCCTTTTTTCCTCCCATAAATTTCGGTTCTCTCATTCACCAACAAATGCGAGTGCGACTTGTTTTTGAAATTCTCTACATGCTTGCCGTGACCAGAGCGAAACCGGCCTGGAATAAGGGTTTCGATTTTTTTACCTATGATCTCGGACGATTCATATTCGAACAGTTTTTCAGCAGCCCGGTTAAAAAGAGTAATATTCATGTCGCTGTCAGTTGCGATAATGGCATCGGGAGCAATCTCCAGCATCGAAGAAAATTGTGCAGCCTGCTCATCAAATGAGTGCTGCAGCTCCAGATTCAGAGCCTCATAATTAATGCCTTGGTCGGTCTTTGATGCTGACGAGGACTCCTGATAAATCTGGAGTTTAAGCCGCCCTTGCTCCAGGACAACATCACGGTCCTTTGGCACCAAATAAACAGATCCTCTTTTGGGCTCAACATCTCCGCGCAGAATCTTCACCGGTCGATCGATCATATCTCCAATTTCAGCAGCGGTTTTTTTAGCCTGTTGTTCCGTGACTGAAGTAATAAGAGCATATGCGATTTCTTTATTATTCCTAACCCCCAGAAGATTTTATCCAAGCCTCTGACGGCCCCTGGAACTCAAGTCCAGGTTTATAAAGGCAACGGCTATGCTGGCTGTAGCATTGGTCCTTCCGGCGCCTTTCCCTTGCCTTCCGGCTCCACGGTCATTGGATTTCTTCTGGCTACCGCAGATTACTCTGACACGACAGTCACTCTCCCTTTCGCTCAGACCAGGGTTGGTTACGGTCGAGATGACACTTGCGCGCTTATGTTTGGTTTTGCTCGACATAAATTTGTTACATAAAGATTTCGGGGAAATTGGCATTAGCAAAGCACAATACCCCAGCGTTAATCACCCATTTTCGAGACTAGAGGACAACAATAAATATTTCATAAGTCACGGATTCCAAGCCGCAGTTTGTATAACCGGTTACAAATATTAATTTTTTGTTAATTTTCCTTAAACGAGCCTGAAATCTCAATCTCATACATGATTGTCAGCCATTCTGGACCGTAACAGTTTCAGATAATGACTGAAATTTACCTTAATCTTGCGAGGGACTTTTATGGTCAGGCGATTGACGCATAGCTCAACTTCGCGCACTCTGTTATTT
>JACZYI010000173.1 GCA_022571175.1 Pseudomonadota bacterium | reverse complement strand
TTTCCCATTGAATTTGCCCAGGCGGCACAAAACCGGGGGCATTCGGTTTTCTGTGTCGGTGTCCACGGCATGGCCTCTGAAGAACTCGGAACGGTGTGTGACGACTTCGTCACCGCTCCGCTGGGACGGATGGGCAAGGCGATTCGGTTGTTTAAGAAAAACGGCATTACCCGAACGGTGATGGCCGGGAAAATCGACAAAGTCTCTCTGTTCCGTCGATTTGGTTGGATCAAGCATTTTCCCGATCGGCGCGCCCTGCATATGATTTGGAACTACATCCGAGAAAATCAAAAGGATGACACAATTTTACTGGCCGTCATTCGGGAATTTGCGCGCGATAACATTGTTTTTGAATCCGCACTCGATTACTGCCCGGAGTTGCTCGTGAAACACGGATTTCTCACTCGGCGCAAGCCGACCGCAAAGCAGTGGAAAGACATTAAATTCGGATGGGAAATTGCCAAGGAACTCGGCAGCCACAAGGGTGAGGAACCGTTGTCAGGTAACCGGTCGTCCACGGGGTAATTATCGCAAGTTCAAAATGTCACGAATTTCATTTCGGGAGCTGGCCCTGTCCGGCCAACTTCCCGGTGTTGTAAAGTCGAGCTGGTAAAGGAGAAGACACAGATGTCTATGACAGATCCTCTCGGCGATATGCTTACGCGTATCCGGAATGGCTTGAAGGCCAAAAAGAGCTCAATTCATTCGCCTGCTTCAAAAAATCGGCAACGGGTTCTGGATGTGTTGGAGCGTGAGGGCTTTATCCGCGGGTATGAGACCAGCGAGCCTGAACCCAAGAAGAGGGAAATCAAAATCATGCTCAAATATTATGAGGGTGATCCTGTGATTCAGAGCATTCGGCGGGTCTCCAAGCCCGGTCGACGGGTTTATTCCTCCGTACAGGACTTGCCCCGGGTTCATAATGGTCTGGGAATTTTAATTGTATCGACGCCCAAAGGTGTTCTTTCTGATGCCGAGGCACGGGAAGCCAATGTGGGCGGCGAGGTTATCTGTACCGTCTTCTAGGCGGTCAGGGTAAAGGAACTAGCGATGTCACGCGTTGGAAAAAAACCGGTAGAGGTTCCCGAGGGCGTTACCGTTTCCATGGAGGGCTCTTTGATGAAGGTGAAGGGCCCGAAGGGAGAACTTTCCCTTAACATCGTCAACGATGTGCTGGTGCAGCTTAATAAAGATTCCGTGGTTGTCCGGCCTGCCGGTAAAAGCAAGCACATGCGCCAGCAATGGGGCCTGCATCGCACACTGGTGTTCAACCTGATTGAAGGCGTGACCAAGGGATTTGAAAAGACCCTGAAATTAAACGGTGTTGGTTATCGAGCCCAGGCCCAAGGCAAGACCATAAATTTACAGTTGGGATACAGCCACGACATATCCTTCCCGGTGCCAGAAGGCATTGATGTCAAAACACCGGATCAGACCACAATCATTATTTCCGGCATTAACAAGCAGATGGTTGGCGAGACCGCAGCCAAGATCAGAGAATTCAGGAAGCCAGAGCCATACAAGGGCAAAGGCATAAAATATGAAGATGAATATATTTTCCGCAAGGAAGGTAAGAAAAAATAGGTGGCATGAATGGCTAAGTCACAATCATTATTCCAGCGTCGTCGCGGGCGTGTAAGGGGTCAGATCTCCAGGGCTGCCAAGGGCAGGCCGCGATTGTCTGTGCACCGCACCTCGCGCCACATATATGTGCAGGTTATTGACGACGAAAAGGGCGTCACTCTGCTGGAGGCCTCATCGCTTGATGTTTCCTTGCGAGGCAAAACCGGCGCCACCAAAGAGGCCGCTGATGCAGTTGGAAAGCTGGTTGCAGAGCGGGCCAAAAAGGCCGGGATCGATAAGGTTATCTTCGACCGTGGAGGGTTTTTGTTCCATGGGCGGGTCAAGGCTTTGGCCGAGGCCGCGCGCGAGGGCGGGTTGAAATTTTAGAGTTGAAATGGGCAAAAGGTAGGAACGCTTGATGGCACGTCGGGAAAAAACACACTCGCAAGACAGCGAATTTGTAGAGAAGCTGGTTCACATCAACCGCGTGGCCAAAGTGGTCAAGGGCGGTCGCCGATTTGGTTTTGCGGCACTGGTTGTCGTTGGCGACCAAAAGGGGCGTGTGGGTTTTGGCAAGGGCAAGGCACGCGAAGTGCCTGAGGCCATCCGCAAGGGAACCGAAGCGGCCACGAAAAACATGATCCGTGTGCCGCTCCGGGAAGGCCGGACCCTGCACCATGATGTTCACGGACGTCACGGCGCCGGTAAAGTCATGCTTCGTGCGGCGGAGCCCGGCACGGGCATTATTGCTGGCGGTCCCATGCGGGCGGTATTTGAAGGGTTGGGTGTTCAGGATGTTGTGACCAAGTCCATTGGCTCCTCCAACCCCTATAATATGGTCCGGGCTACCTTTGATGCCCTGACCAAACAAAGGTCACCGCGCCAGATAGCCGCCAAGAGGGGCAAGAAAGTTTCGGAAATTATCCACCGGCGCACTGGTCGGTCACTGAGGGAAAATGAAGTGGTGAAAGCCGCGCCGGGCGAAGAAGCAGCAAAAGCCGCATCGGTACCGGAAAAACAAGAGAAGAAGGCAGACCAGAAAAAGAACGCCCCAAAAGCTGAAGTTAAAAAAGAAACCGGACCCAAATCAAAAGAGACCAACGCTACAAAGGCCAAGACGGCAACTAAAAAGACCGCGGATAAAAAGCCCGCAGCAAAGAAAAAGGCCCTGGCTGAGAAAAAGCCAGAGGCAAAAAAAGCGGAGTAACGGGTTATGGCCGGGAAAAAAACCGTAAGGGTTACACAGATAAAGAGTCCTATTCGCCGCACAAAGGATCAGCGGCAAACTCTGGCAGGTCTCGGATTGAACAAGATGCATAAAACCCGGGAACTTGAAGATACGGATGCTGTGCGTGGCATGATCAACAAGGTCAGCCATTTGGTCAGGGTTGAGAAATAACAGGCATAAAAGCCCGGAAAGTAATGAGATGAGACTGAATGAATTAAGCAGCAGTAAAGGCGCCTTCACGACCAAAACCCGTTTGGGTCGTGGTCCCGGCTCCGGTAAAGGCAAGACCGCTGGTCGTGGCACCAAGGGTCAAAAATCACGCTCGGGCGTTGCTATCAAGGGCTTTGAAGGTGGTCAAATGCCTATCCACAGGCGACTTCCCAAGCGGGGGTTCAAGAATATTTTTGGCAAATCCTTTGCGGTGGTTAATTTGGGACGGGTTCAAAAAGCCATCGATAACAAGCGGCTGGATGCCGGGAAAAAGGTGGATATTGCGGCTCTGGTCGCCTCCGGTTTGGTCAATAAAATTCAGGATGGCGTGAGATTGCTTGCAAAAGGTGAAATCAACACCAAGTTGGACTTTGAGGTTACTGGTGCCAGCAAGTCCGCAGTCACGGCGGTGGAAAAGCTGGGAGGTAATGTGGTTCTGCTGAGCCCGATACGAGAGAAAAAGGAAAAGTCGGCCAAAGCTGAAAATGCGAACGAGGAAAAGCCTGCCCAAGCGAAGATTGAGGTAAAAAAAGAGGCGTCAAAAGAGGCCGGCCCAGAAGAAAAGAGGCCTGAGGATAAAAAGCCGGAAGATACCACAAGTGCAGAGGCAGCCACAGAAGAAGCGGCCAGCGAAGATGCAAAGGTGGAGTCCGCAGAATCCTCAGAGTCTAAGGTCGCTGAACCGGACGCGGACAAAGAAGACTAGGCTCATCCAGAATTTTCGGGATGAGCGAATAATGGAATTAGGGTATGGCATCAGCCGCTGAACAACTGGCAGCAAATTTAAATTTCAGTGCCTTCGCGAAAGCGCATGAACTGAAAAAGCGCCTGTGGTTTACCCTGGGTGCGCTGGTTGTTTATCGCCTGTGCACTTATGTGCCACTGCCCGGTATTGATCCCAATGCCCTGTCATCCATATTTGATCAGTTCCGTGGTGGTATTCTAGACATGTTCAATACCTTCTCGGGCGGTGCCCTCCAGCGTATGAGCATCATTGCCCTGAATATCATGCCCTACATCTCCGCCTCGATTATCATGCAGATATTGACCAGTATTTCACCGACCTTGGGTCAGCTCAAGAAAGAGGGCGAATCCGGGCGGAAGAAGATCAATCAATATACCCGCTATGGCACCGTGTTGCTGACCGCCATCCAGGGCTATGCACTGGCTGTAGGGCTTGAAGGCCTGACCGGCCCCGATGGCTCAACA
>JACZYI010000172.1 GCA_022571175.1 Pseudomonadota bacterium | reverse complement strand
GCGGCAGTGATGGCATCCCCATCGGGGTCGCTGTCGTTCGCCAGAATTGCGATGCTCTGGGAATTACCCGCTTCGCCTTCGGCTTCATCATCAATTGCAACAGGGTCATGATTTGCCAGCACCGTCAGCAGGGCGCTGGCCGAGCCCACATTGCCCGAGCTGTCGGTGACCTCAAATCGCACAATTGTTGTGCCGGGCTGGAACAGGGCTGGCAAACCCGTGGCGGGTGCGGTCATATTCCCATCCACATTATCAACCGCGGTGGCACCATCGAGAAAAGCCGCAATACGCCCGTCGGAAGGCGCTAAACCCGCCTCACCCGAATTCAGCAGGATAGTCAGGTCAGCAAGCGGCGTTACAATTGGTGCAGCGATGTCCTCAGCGGTGAGAAACATACCGTCCAGACCCATCACGCCACCTGCTATATCACCATTAAGATCAATCCGTGCTTCGAGAGTATAGGTGCCATCGGCGGGAAAGCTGTACTGAAACGGCACCCATTCTATGAGTTCTGGAGGCGTGTTAGCGCTGAAGATCTCGGCAATTTCCACACCCGCCGCGTTCCGGACCAGCAATCGGCCGCTGGAGTGGGGGCCACCCCGCATGTTCGGAAACCAGGTCGAGTAAAAAATCCAGCCGGAAAGCGTATTTCCCTGCTCCACCGTAATTTCGCGACTATAAACCAGAGGCCGACCGGCAGCTCCATGCAGATTGACACCACCACGTCTCAGATAAAGATACCATTGTCCCGAGGCCGGATATAATTGCTCAGGAGCATTATTGGGCAGATTGCGCCGACGTGACAGAAAACGCGTGCGGTCGGCGCTTTCGCGCTGCGCAGTGGCATAATCCCAGCCCTCCATATCGCTCTCGAAATCCCCGACCGAGGTCACCACCTGAGCTTGCGCCTGGCCGGTCAAGACCGATAGGAACAGCCCAACTGCTGCGTAAACTTTCAGATATTGTTTTGCACCGGGCATAATATCTCCGTTTCTCGCAGATCATAGCCTAGACCGGAAGAGGAAAATTATCTGCAAAAAAAATGAAAAAAGTCGGCAAAAGAATGGTCGAGGAGAGAGGATTCGAAATCCAATACCAACCTTGACTCTATTAACTTTTAATTGTATTTTTATTCAAATGTACGCGTATAGGTGTATATCATTGATTGCCAGTGCCTGGCTTGTGGCAGGATTAATGTCGCCAGTCCTTGCTCAGGAAAACCCCCCAGGTAAGAGTGAAAGGGTCTCGTCTCTCCAGATAGACAATGACGATTGGCCCGGAGGTAGCGAGCTGGATCGGCATTATACGAATGGTCTGCGTGTCGCCACGCAGTTTGCACTCAAGCAACACCATGAGTTTTTCAAATGGATGAAAAAACATGTCCCACTGCCCAACAAAGACCAGGTGGTTTTTGGCAGCTTCGCCTTGGGTCAGAACATGTACACACCCTGCGAAATTGACCGGGGCTCCCCAGGCGGGGTTGTTGATCCAACACGCTGCAGCACGCCCATAACCCAAGATCGCCCGTTTGGTGGATGGACCTATGCCGAATTTGGCATTACCTCGCGGCCGGATGCGCCATCACCATTAAATCATGACCAATCTGGGGTGAGCATTCGGGACGCTTTTATCGTCAGTATCGGCTGGGTGGGTGCCAGCACTGGCGCAGAGGGCCTGCAGAGATTGGTACACAAGATACAGGAGGCCCGCCAGACCACATGGAACAACCAGCTGAGAACAGAACCTACGCTGGCCATCAGCTATAGCCGTGAATGGCGAATAAAAATAATCCCGGACGACGGTGGCCTTACATTAATGGATATGACTTCCAGGCTGGGCGCAACGGCTGGCAATGTTTTTAACGGAATACCGGCCGGGGCGAGTTTTCGCTTTGGCCCCGACTGGACGGATGAGTTCGGTGCCTCACAATTCCGCCCCGGCATGACCGGTGCGCTGCTGAATGATCCCGATTCCGGCAATCTGCCCAACTGGTATCTATTCGCCGGATTCGAGGGCCGCCTTGTGGCCCATAATATTTTTCTGGATGGCAGTCTCATTCGCAAAGACCGCCAATCTGTCCGTAGCCGCACGACGGTTTGGGACTGGCAGTTTGGTATCACGCTACCCCTTCACCGCTGGCGGATCAGCTATATGGTGGTTGGGCGGTCTAAAGAGTTCATCGGACAAAGAAAACCCAATCGTATTGTGACGGCCCAGGCCTCTATAACTTATTAGAATTTCGGGCGTTAGACATATGGTCGCGGAGCGAAGCTTCGAGCCTGAATTTTTAATTCCGGCGCCGTCTGCCTCCACCATCACCCTGGCCGCGGCCTCCTCTTTCGCGCCCAATACCAATCGCCGATCTGGTCGATAATGTTTTGACGAGTTCTTTATCGGATATGACGCAATCATTGTTTTCGTCCATTTCCAGAAAAGCGCTATCTGGTCGCGCTTCCAATTCTGACAAAGATATTTTCAAATTATTATCCGTATCATATTGATCAAAGAGCTCTGCCGCGAAGACGCGACTGGACCAATCGGCTTTGGCAAACTCTTCCAGGCTCAGCGAGCCATCATCATTGAGGTCGGTTGATGTAAATTGTTGATCTCGTTTCAGGACCGCATCAGCGCAACTGATTACACCATCGCGGTTCAAGTCCCAGGTATCCATCAGCCTGGTTTTGGCCATTTCGTACCGTTCAGGGTCATCGACCCTCGGGATCCCCGAACAGGACGCGAGCACAGACATTATTACGAATGTGAGGACAAGGCCTAAATTTACGCGCCCGGTTTTCTTTGCGATTTTTTCTGTCATCACCCCTTTACCCCAACTGATTGCCGGTCTTTTGTAAAAGGCTAAAAAGGCAGAAACATGTCTTGATTCTCAGGCTTTTGGGTTCAGCAGGAATGGTAGGCCCAAGAAGTGGTCGGGGAGAGAGGATTCGAACCTCCGACCCCCTGCTCCCAAAGCAGGTGCGCTACCAGGCTGCGCTACTCCCCGACATGATCTGTGAGGCGCTTATCTATGCCTTTCAGGCCGCGCGTGCAAGAGGCATATGCGCTATATAGTCTTGAAAACCGCTGAGGCGCGGAGGATGAGCTTTCCGGCGGCCTCCAGGCGGCAAGCAATGAAAAGCGTGCTGCCCTTCTGCTTTGTGACTTTGGCCCGGCCCTCAAGCCAGAGGCCGATGGGCGCAGGAGCCACAAAATCAGCCGCCAGACGGAGGGTGACAAAGCGCTCGTTCGTTACCTCCATGGCCGCCCGGGCCGAGACAATATCGGCAAAACTCATGAGCATGCCACCATGGGCCACCCCGCCCCGGTTTGCGTGACGGTCTTCAATCACCACACCCCTGACCCAGCCCTCATCATTCTGTAATTCGTAGACAGGCCCGACGGCCGTGCCAAAAGGATTGGAGGAGGAGATGGGTGTAAAGCCCTCTGGGGGTGTCTCAACGGTCATTCAGGCACATCGGTCATGTTTGAAAACATTTCGTGACGTACCAGATCACCACGCTCAATGCCAAGGCTCTCCACCGTACCCGCGTTCAGTTCCAGTACACCAATGACCCTGCCCTGAGAGACGATGCTGTCGAGCGAGCCGGGGGTGGTATTTTCAACCGTATTGGCAATCTGACCGTTGCGCCGGATGAAAATAATATCCAGCGGAATAAAGGTGTTCTTCATCCACATGGAGATAACCCGGGACTTGGAATAGGAAAAAATCATGCCGTGATCGTCCGCCATCTCCGTGCGATACATGAGCCCCACACGCCGTTCATCAGAGGTGGAAGCAAACTCAACATTAAAAGTCTTGGGCCCATCCCCGGTCTCAATTACAAGACGTGTGATCGCGAGCTCCTGCGCATGGTCTTGAGCGCTGGCCAAGGGTGAGAGCAGAAGCGCTGCTATTACAAATATGAACAGGGGGATAGCACGAATAACTCGCATGGTCGGGGCTCCGGAAGGATTACGGTCATGGAACCACAACGCTGACACGGCCATGAGGCAATTTCAAGGCCGGTAGAAACTACTTAAATCTTTTTTGAAGTTATTCTGCGCTTTGCGCCAGGTCTTCATCACCAGCTTTGACTTCGGCCCCGTCCAGCGACACTTCTGCTGCCAGCGGTCCTCGCTCGCCCTTGCCAACTCGCACAAAGATTTGCTGGCCCGGGAAAACTTCTTCGATACCGGCAGCCCGCAAGGTTTCA
>JACZYI010000171.1 GCA_022571175.1 Pseudomonadota bacterium | reverse complement strand
TATTAGCCCAGTAAATAATGATTAAAGCTCTTGTGCCTGATGCAATTTGCGAAGGCCGGGTCCAGCCGCGCACACTCAGCAAAATATATTTTAGCGTCGTCAAGATAACCCAGGGTTTGCAAGGAGATGGCCATGTTCAAGTGTAAATTCGGGTCTCGCGGTGACTGTTCCAGCCCCCGACGCATCCAGTCAATTATGGCTATATGATTGCCCGGTTCGGTTTGACTAATCACCGCGCCCATTGCGCCATAGGCAAGGCCCAGGCTGGCATCCATCGCCAGCGCCTGCTCAGCGGCCTCCCTGGCCCTGTCCGTATGTGATATGCCGTCCTCTTCGGGCGTGCGCCAGCTGGGGGCAATGGCCCGCGCCCAGGCCAGCCACATCCAGCCCCGGGCAAAATCCGGGTCGTCTGCCACCACGTTTTCCAGAATTCTGATGGCTTCTCCCACATCATCCAGACTGTTCCGGCCATGCACCATATCCCGCCCGCGCAGGAAGTTTTCATAGGCGCTCAGATTTTGGGTGTCTGCTGTGACCACAGCAATCTCGATCTGTTCGGTCAGTCCCAGTTCCTTGCTCAGGGCGGCAACTATGGCGCTTGAAAGCTCATCCTGAATGGCAAAGAGATTGGCAGTGGTCAGCTCACGGTCATAGGTATCAGACCAGATATGCCGGTCGGTGGCGGCTTCAATTAATTGTCCGGTGATACGCACTGTGTTGCCTGCTTTCCGGACGCTGCCTTCCAGCACATAGGTGACTTTCAATTGCCGGGCTATTTCGGGAATGCCGATATCCTGTCCTTTGAACTGGAAGCTTGAGGTGCGTGAGGCGACCCTCAGGGCATCCACACCAACCAGCACATTCAGGATTTCTTCGGAAAGACCGTGGGCGAAATATTCCTGATCTCCGGCCTGTGAGAGGTCCGCAAAAGGCAAGACCGCGATTGAGGCTTTTGGAGCGCTGACGTCCACTGCAGACCCATCGGAAGCTGGATAGCTCCCCATATTCTGCCAGCCGATAAAGCCGAGCGCAGTCACCAGCGCCGCAGCAATCACATAATTCAGCTTTTGGCCTGTGTTATGGGTAATGCTCGCATCTGCATCAACTTCGGCCGTGGTCTTCAGACCCTCCGGCGTCAGCTCAAAGGCCCAGGCAAAAAAGAGCGCCAGCGGAAAGCCAATAACGAGTATAGCCAGCAATATGCGAGAGAAACTCTCGGGCAGGCTCAATAGGGGTGCGAGCATATCCGCCACCTGCATCAGCAGCCATGAGAGCACGGCATAGGCTACACCCACCCGGAATACATTTCTGCGCATTAATTCCTTGAACAATCCGGACAAAGTGAACGTCCTCCCCTTTTCGCGCGGACGTTAGCATTTTATCCGCAGAAAAGGAAAGAGAGGCTTATGCAGTTGCATGTGGGCCCGAAGCCCCTATGCTGCCACCCGAAAATAGTCAAAAATCAACAAGGGACGCGAGGACTTATGAATTCAGTTGGAAGATTAACGGCGGTGGCTCTGGTTGCCTTGCTTGGCGCCTGTGGACAGACGGACAATGATGCCACGGATGTGTTTCCTCCCCTGGACCAGGTGGCCGAGCGCTACGTAAAACTGATCCTGGCCATTGGCGAACATGAGCCCGGTTATGTGGATGCCTATTATGGACCGGAAGCCTGGCTGAACGAGGTTGCCGCCAGCACACCCGCCATAGATGCGCTGGAGTTGGAAGCCAGTACCCTGATCGCTGTGTTGCAGGCACATCAAGCGACCGGAACGGCGTCAGGGGATGTGCTCTTGGCCCAGCGCATTCAATTTCTGATCAAGCAGCTAATCGCCGCCGAGGCCCGCACCCGCATCATCCAGGGGGTGAGCTATAGCTTTGATGAAGAAACCCGGCTTCTGTTTGATGCGGTCTCGCCGGGCATCACGGAACAGGAACTCGAGACCAGCCTGGCCACACTGGAGGCGATTGTTCCCGGAGAAGGCCCGCTGAATGAACGCATTGCAAATCTGAGGCAGGGCTCAATCGTGCCAACCGATCGAGTGGATGCGGTGTTCCAGGCAGCCATGCAAGCCTGCAGAACGCGCACCGCCGACTATCTGGCATTGCCCGAGGGCGAAGCCTTCACCATCGAATATGTCACCGATCAACCCTGGTCTGCCTATAACTGGTATCAGGGCAAGGCCATGAGCCTGATTCAGGTCAATCTGGACCAGCCATTCATGATCGAACGCGCCATTGATCTCGGCTGCCACGAGGGCTATCCCGGCCATCATGTGTTTAACGCCCAGCTTGAGAGCGAACTGGTTAACGCCCGTGGCTGGATGGAATTTTCGGTTTACCCCCTCTACAGCCCGCTCAGTCTGCTGGCTGAAGGCACGGCAAATCTGGGCATACAAATGGCTTTTCCCGGTGATGAACGGCGTGATTTTGAGAAGGCCGTGCTCTATCCTCTGGCCGGCCTTGAGCCGGGCGCCACGGAAATACTGGAACAGGTCGCGGAGATTTTCCGGCTCATGCGCTATTCAAACACTGAAATTGCCCGGCGCTATCTGGATGGCAAGGCCACACGCGAGGAGGCCATAGAGTGGACCATGAAATATTCGCTCTCAAGCCGCTCGCGGGCCGAGCAAAGCGTGGCCTTCATCGAGTTTTACCGGGGCTATGTGATCAATTATGTGTTGGGCATGGATTTGGCTGTGGATTATGTGGACCGCAACGGAGGCATTGAAAATGGTGAGAATGCCGCCGAGCGCTGGCGGGCCTATGAAATGCTGCTCTCAACTCCCCTCACCGCCTCCATGCTGGAGGATTAACATACCCCCCCACTTGTATAGTTGTCATATTATGCGACCATGGGAAGTAAGCAAATTTAGGGGGAGGCTTATGAGAAAGACATTTGTTGCGGCAATCACGCTTTTATCCATGACCACATCGCTGGTCGCTCCGGCCTTTGCGGGTGGGGAGCAAAATCATTTCAGTGACAGCTCAGATGCCCGGGCCGGGTTTTATTTGCGCATTCCTTTTGCTGGCGGGTTGAAGCCTTCCGAAGACAGCCACTTAAGCTATGGCTTTAATGTGGGTGTGGGCATGAGCTTGGCCCAAAACAGCTTCATGGACCCGCGGCGTGATTTCCGGGCGGATATGCTGAAGCTTTCTTTCTCCACCCGAGGTTTCGACAATCTCACCATAAGCGGGCAGAGCATTATTGACAGAAATGCTGTCTGGTTCGGCGCAGCCGATGGTGACGAGAATAGTAAAGGCGCTTGGGGTTATGCCTTTCTCGGCGTTGGAGCGGTTGCCCTGGGCGTTCTGTTACTGACGGGTGGAGGTTGCCCGCCTGGAACAAAACCATTGGGTGATGGTTGTGCTCACGTTGATCCTCCTCCGCCACCCCCTCCTTCATAGAAAAGGATTAATCCCGGTTTTTCCAGTCAGGCGTGGCGGGTGGCCAGAAGAGTGCGCCGTGGGCGGTGGCCGGGCCGGTATTCCCATGAGGCCAGCTTTCCCGGTCGATCATAAGGCCGGGCATGAACCCGGAGCCATCGCCCTCGCCCTCACCGAAAGTCATGTCGAGCGTGATTTTTCCGGTTCCGGGGTCAAAATCCAGCAGCATCACCCGGCGGGACAAGTCATCATTATAGCCGGTCATGACAATCCGGGTGCCGGTAGCATCAGGGGATATCCAGTGGGGTCCGTATCCTGCTTCAAAATGCAGCCGGTCAACCTCAAACGGATTTTCAGGATCGGAAATATCAAGCACGACCATGGCATTTTCATAGTCTTCCCGGTCGGTCTCAACAGTCTGAATCCAGTAAGGCCCAAGCCGCACTGGCAGGCCACAATAGTGCCCGCCAAAATTGTGCACATTGCTGATGGATGGTTCATCACTCGCAATGCCGTCCACCAGATAAAGCCCGCAGGATAATGTCTCGAACAGAACCCGCTCACCATCACTGAGCACCCTCGCCTCAAACGGGTTAATGTTGATATCAAGGCCTGCAGGGGTGGGCACCGGCAAGGTCTGGAGAAGGGCCAGGTCCGAGAGCCGCCAGATTTGCAACTGGCTGGCCAGGCCCGCGCCGCGCATATCAAAGCTGGTCACAATCACCCGGTCCAGGGCGGGCAAAAGCGCAAGGCCATAGGGTCTGAGAAATATGTCCGGGTTGCCGGGGTCCGCATCACCCATCTGCACCAGCTCGCCCCCGGTGGTC
>JACZYI010000170.1 GCA_022571175.1 Pseudomonadota bacterium | reverse complement strand
CCGTGTCCGACAGCCATCGTGAGGCGAGGTCCCGGGTCGATCGGTTGTGGCGCCGTGGCGCCGCGTTCCTGGGCTGTCCGCTGCCGATCATGGGCGGCGCCATGACCTGGCTTTCGGAGCGTCATCTGGTGGCGGCGATTTCCAACGGCGGCGGCTTCGGCGTGATCGCATCGGGGGCCATGACCCCGGATCAGCTGGCGGCCGAGATCGCCGGCACCGCCGGGCTTACCGACCGGCCGTTTGGCGTCAACCTGATCATCATGCACCCCGAGCTGATGGCGCTGATCGACGTTTGTCTCGATCGCCGGGCCGGCCACGTGGTGTTGGCCGGCGGCCTGCCGCCGTCGGCGGCGATAAAGCGGGTCAAGGCCGGCGGCGCCAAGGTGATGTGCTTCGCCCCGGCGCTGGCGATTGCCCGCAGGATGGCGCGCGGCGACGTCGACGCCATCGTCATCGAGGGCATGGAAGCCGGCGGCCATATCGGCCCGGTCTCGACCTCGGTGCTGGCCCAGGAGATCCTGCCGCATGTCGCCGAGGTGCCGGTGTTCGTGGCCGGCGGCATCGGCCGCGGCGAGGCGATCCTGTCCTATCTCGAGATGGGCGCCGCCGGCTGCCAGCTCGGCACCCGCTTCGTCTGCGCCGAGGAATCGATCGCGCACCCTAGCTTCAAGCGCGCCTTCATGCGCGCCGGCGCCCGTGACGCCGTACTGTCGGTGCAACTCGATCCACGGTTTCCGGTGATTCCGGTGCGGGCCATCAAGAATGGGGGAACAAAAGAATTCATGAAGGTCCAGCGGGAAACCATTAAAAAATTCCAGGCTGGCGACCTGTCCCAGGTTGATGCTCAGCTTGCCATAGAACTTTTCTGGGTTGGAGCCCTTAAGCGCGCTGCCATAGACGGCGAGGTGGAAAATGGCTCTCTTATGGCGGGACAGAGTGTGGGTATGGTAACAAGAGAACAGCCCACAGCCGAGATTATCAAAGAGCTGGTGGATCAGGCCGCGAACTTTTTCGAACAGGCAGCCTGACGAAGAGTTTAAAACGGAAGCTGATGGTATGAACCGCGCAAGTCGACCACGACTGCTGCTAAGACGCCTGCACACGGTTATGGCCGGGTCAGGTAGTGGACAACAGCGACTTGACAAGGTGGTTGTTGAAATCGCCCGCAATATGGTGGCAGAGGTTTGCTCGGTTTACCTCTTGCGCTCAAATAATTGGCTGGAGCTCTATGCTACTGAGGGTTTGAAGAAAAAGGCCGTTCACAAAACCGGTCTCAAGGTAGGCGAAGGACTGGTGGGCCTGATTGCTGAACATGGTATTCCCCTCAATCTGCCCGAAGCATCAGAGCATCCCAAGTTTGTTTATTTACCCGAGACAGGTGAGGAAATTTTCCATTCATTGATGGGCGTGCCGATCGTGCGAAACGGTGAGGTTGTAGGCGTTCTGGTGGTTCAGAACGCCACCCAGCGCCACTATACCGGTGAGGAACTGGAAGCCTTGCAAACAGTTGCCATGGTGTTGGCAGAGCTGGTGGGCTCTGGTCAGCTTGTGAAGCTTGAAGATTTGCCTAGCGGGCAGAAGAAAAAACAAAATCAAATGGCCTTGATGGGGCGTAAGTTTGCCGATGGTTTGGCTCGCGGATCGATCGTATTTCATGAACCCAAAATCGAAATTGTCAATCTCGTTGCTGAAGATGTCGGCCAGGAGAAAAGACGCCTGCAGGATGCACTGCTTGCCATGCGCGAACAGCTTGATCAAATGATGTCGGCTGCAGATATTCGGCATAAGGGCGAACATCATGAAATTTTTGAGGCCTATAAGATGTTCGCTTATGACCGCGGTTGGCAGGAAAAGATAACCGAAGCAATCAATTCCGGCCTGACAGCAGAGGCGGCGGTTGAACGGGTGTTGCAGAATTTAAGATCACAGATGGCCAAAACCCGCGACCCCTATCTCAAAGAAAGACTGGCTGATCTTGAAGATCTTTCCAATCGTCTGATCCGGATTATTTTGGGATTCTCGGGCGCTCACGCTCACCACGAACTGGTGGAGGATGCGATTGTGGTCGCAAAAACAATGGGCCCGGCGGAACTCCTTGATTACAAGAGGCGATATCTAAAGGGAATTGTTCTGCAGGAAGGATCATCTTCGGCCCATGTTTCCATTGTGGCGCGTGCCTTGAGTATTCCCATGATCGGCCGAGTTGGCAGCGATCTGGATGAAATATCAGAGGGCGATCCGGCAATAATTGATGCGGAAGTTGGCCGGGTCATAATTCGTCCCAGTAAAGAGGCGGTTAAGACCTATAACAGCAGTTTGGATGTTCGCCGAACCCTAGCTGCAGAATATGAGGCACAAAAGGATTTGCCGTCTGTCACAAGGGATGGCATCTCGATTGAATTGATGATGAATGCAGGGCTGGTCATCGATTTGCCAAATCTGGAGGTTGTCGGGGCATCGGGTATTGGGCTTTTCAGGACCGAATTTCAATTCATGGTTTCATCCACCTTGCCCAAGATGGATGTGCAGACCGACCTGTACTCCAAGGTTCTGGATGCGGCAGGAGACAAGCCGGTGATTTTCAGGACGCTGGATATCGGCGGAGACAAACCAGTACCCTTCATTGCCCAGGATGATGAAGAAAACCCCGCCATGGGCTGGCGGGCCATCCGGTTGCTGCTCGACCGCCCGGTACTCCTGCGATATCAGTTGCGCGCGTTGCTGGCCGCAGCTGAAGGACGCGAATTAAATGTCATGTTCCCGATGGTAGCCGAGCTTTCAGAGTTTATTGCTGCCCGGAAAATTGTGGATAGGGAACTGCAACGATTTGACAAGTTGGGAAAATTGGCACCGCTCACGGTAAAAGTCGGGTGCATGCTTGAAGTGCCTTCTCTGGCTTGGCAACTGGAAGCCCTTTTGGAGGAAGCTGATTTTCTCTCGATCGGAACAAATGATCTCATGCAGTTTTTCTTTGCCAGTGATCGCAGCAACCCAAGGACCTGCGATCGTTATGATCTGTTATCACCAGCGGTTCTGGGATTCCTTAAGGGTGTGGCAGATGCAGCTGCCAAAGCGGGCAAACCCCTAACAATCTGTGGTGAAATGGGAGGTCATCCACTTGAAGCGATGGCGCTGTTAGCTGTTGGGGTCAGGCGTTTCTCTATGGCAGCCCCCGCCATAGGCCCTGTCAGAATGTTGATCCGAAGCATCAATCTGGAAAAACTCAAGACTGACATGGAACCCTATTTACAAACCCGCGATCACAGCCTTCGCAGTTGGCTTGAAAATTATGCCAAGGAAAATTCGTTTCCTGTGTAAAAACAAAGCGATCGACCGATCTCTTGTAACCATTAACCTTAATTTTTTATTGACTCATTTCCTTAATAGGATATTGACTATCAACAAGCATAAAGGGAGGGCTGGACAAGAATTCAGAGTCTGCCCTGATAGCGGGGTTTGCAAAATCAGTTGGGCACGATCGGAAAGCAGCATGGAAAAGACTGCGCCGGCATAGTATTTGCGGGTCAGATGGGAGACTTTGTAAAAATTGGTGGTGATCTGAAGGCGGCTCGAAGCGCCCGGGGCATCAGTCTTGCCCAGGTATCAGCAGAGCTCTGTATTAACACACCCTATCTTGAAGCAATCGAAAATGGTGAGCTGGAGGCTTTGCCGGGCCGAACTTATGTCATTGGATTCGTTCGTGCTTATGCAGAATTCCTGGAGCTTGATGCTTCTGCAATTATTGATGATTTGCGATCTGTCCACGAAAAATCAGGTCCGGCACCATGCCATGTGCATATCCCGGAACCGGTTCATGAATCGCGGATACCGGCCATTGGCGTGTTGATAGCGGCTGGCCTGGGCATTCTTTTTATGGCTCTGACATGGACCGGAGCAGGTGAGTCATTGAAGGCAGATATCCTTGGTACACCACAAGTCCCGGACCACCTTTCCGCTCTCTTGTCCAGCGGCGAAGCAGAAGAATCCCCCCACACCATGATATTGCCTCCCGAGATATTGCCCCCCGAGATATTGCAAGGGAGGCTTGAACTTCATATTGCAAAGCCCACACATATTCAGTTTCGTGCCTTTGCTGATGATCCTGTTCAGGAGCAGATATTGATGTGAAGGACTATGATGGCAAGACGCTACTTATGAGGGCTTCCTCTAGAGGTAGCAGTCTAGAGCTTGTTGAAATATTGGTCCAGAAGGGTGCTCATGTAAATGAAAAAA
>JACZYI010000169.1 GCA_022571175.1 Pseudomonadota bacterium | reverse complement strand
GAAGCATCTCGTATGACGGGGCTTTCGGAACGTGACATATTGGAGCGAATTCTTGAGAGAGAGCGACTAGGCACAACCGGTGTTGGCAATGGTGTCGCTATTCCCCATGGAAAATTCTCGGAACTGGAGTGCGTTCATAGCCTTTTTGCCACTCTGAAGAATCCCGTGGAATATGAGTCCGTCGATGATGAGCCGGTGGATCTCATTTGTCTTCTTCTGGCTCCTGTGGAGTCGGGTACAGATCATTTGAGGGCCTTGGCAAAAATGTCTCAATTGCTTCGAAACACAGACTATTGTGAGCGTTTAAGATCAACAAACTCCAATGCATCGCTGTTTGAGTGTTTGATTGGCGATTCACCCTAACTGAATTCCATTGGCAAAAGTCTGCTCCAGGATCAGGGTTTAAATCAGGTAGTTATGCCGAGATGCTACTATGGAGAACTTGTGGAGCCTGAATCAGACTCCGAGATTATAAGATGACCTTCTGAAGGTTCAGGTGGCCTTATCCAGCATTCTTGGTTGAGTTCATTTAAACGGTGGCAAATTGTTTGCGCCTGATCAATTCCAGATAAGGGGCCGGCATTCAAGCGATAATAAAACCCTGCCGGACCGGGGCTCCGGTCGCCAAAATTTACCTCAGAACGACGCGGCTCCAGCGAGCCCAGAATATCAGGATAACGATCTCGCAACAGAACCCAGCCTGAGGCCAGATCTTCAATATTACGGTAAGCAGCAATTTGAACCGCCCAACCTTCCGGATCCAGTAGGGATGGTACCTCTGGATTTGATTCGCGGAATGAAATCTTGGCCACAATTTGCATGACATGTGGGACGGTCGGTTCGAGGGCTCGTTCCATAACTTTTTTGGGAACCAATGACGGTTTCTGCTCGGAAGGGTTGGCGGCCTGTTCCAAATCATGGCGGTTCGCGACCATTCCATAAATCACGGCCTTAAATCTTTGGGGCTGTGCAATTGAACCCAGAGTTAAAAATGAGCCAAGCACCTGATCTGCACTCTCGCTATCCAGATCAAGGGTCAAAACGTTCCAGGCGCGATCCATATCCCCGGTCAAAGCCAGCGACAGCGCAAGGTTACGCCTGACTTGCGAGTCTGCGTTAGGCCTGCTTGCCAGAGAGATAAAAGCCTCCACAGCCTGAGCGCTATTCCCAGCCAATGCCTGGGAGAGCGCAAGATTATTGAGAAGTCCCAAATTGTCTGGATACAGCATCAATCCTTTTTCGAATATTTCAAGGGACTGCTTGTGCTGCCCAGCAAGATCATAGGTCAAACTGAGACCTGAATAAGCATTCGCCGGCGCGTAACCAGCATCTATCGCCGAGGTGAAATATTGTCTGGAAATATCAACTTCCCCAAAGATCAAATAAATTAGACCGGTGGACGTGGTTAAACTGGGGTCATTCTGGTTTAGGGTCTTTGCTTTGAGCAGAACGCGCAATGCCTCTTCATATTCGCCCAGCGACATTAAACTGCGCCCCAGTCCATACCGCGGTCGGTAATCAAAAGGTTTGGTGCTGATGAGTCTGCGATAGAGTGAGATGGCTGCTGATGACTGTCCATTTTTTTCAAAACGCTCTGCAACCTCCATAAGTGCAAAGGGATCAGAACTCTTTTGCATGCCATATTCCAGTCCCTCTTCGGTGCTGCCGAAAAGTGAAATTCCACAAGCAGAGGATAAAAGAGTAAGGCCTAAAATGAGCACCAACCTTTGCAGCAGATGCAATTGATGCGCCTGATTAATCTTGAATGGCATAAGAATGGACCCAACTTATTCTGATCAATTTATCGGATCATCCTAATCAAAAAGCTTGAAGGAAACTGGAACAACTATTTGAAATATTTATAGTTTTCTCTGAAAATACAGATAAAGCGTGAATAAAATTTTATCAAAATTCTCCAGCAAAACTGTCCGGTTTTTGGTGTGGGATAGAAAAATGGGGACGAATTTCTTCGTCCCCATGAGAATACTGGCGGCTACGGGAGTTAGAGATCAATAATCAGGAACCAAATTGGGAGCACCGGCAATCCAGGAGCCATCAGGCTGCAAACAGGCCGTACCGTAGGCTTCTTTTTCCTCGCCTCCAATGGTGATGGTTGTTTGATATTCACGAGTCTGCAGGCAACTGGTGTTCTCTAAGCCACTCCGGGCTGACTGGCCTGAATTGCTAGACCTGACCGGCGTATAATTCTCGGAGACATTCCGGTAAGCCCCCTGATTGCCAAGTGTTTGATAATCGTAATTGGCGGTAGAATTCCGTTTCGGGCGGGTCGCTTCATAAAGAAGCATACCCACGCCCAGGCCAAGTAGAACATTTCCTGCACCTGAATGTCCAAGATGACCACCATAGGAAAAACTATAGGAAGGATAACCATAATATGATCCGCCATAGCCATAACTGCTATAGCCCACATATCCACCACCATAGTGGGAACCGCCATAATAATGGTTGTTATAGTTGTAATGGGAATATGATCCGGAGCGATGGTGGCTGCGACGGTCTCCACCACCGGCACTGGCTGCAGTGCTGGCTATGAGAAAACCTCCGACCAGAACGGCAGAAACGACAATGTTGGTAATTTTTGAGGTCATATCTCTATCCTTCCACCAGCATTTTTTCTTCTGAGTGTTAAACTCTACAGATGTTAATCTGAACCAAAGATGAATGATAACGCGCGAAAAAGGTTCAAATATGACGGAGACTGAATCACACCTGCGGCATCTTGGATGTCTTAGGCTGGACCTTGGTGGAAAAGTCGCTAATCTCCCCATCCGAATTCAATGGTGGAAACAAGGTGAAAGATCCACTTCAGGGAGAGTTAAATGGCAGGCAGTTTTATTGATATAGCGGAAAGGGGGAGCGAAGGGTGCCGGGGGTATTTGAGCTTGCCTCCGTCAGGAAAAGGGCCTGGGCTTGTGATTTGTCAGGAAATATTTGGTGTTAATGCCGCCATGCGACAGATTGCGGACCGATATGCGGAAGAAGGATATGTGACACTTGTGCCTGATCTCTTCTGGCGGATGGAGCAGGGAGTTGATCTTGATTATACAGAAGAAGGTTTTGTCAAAGCATTTGACTTTTATAATCGATTTGACGTGGATCAGGGCATAGATGATCTTGGCGTGGCTCTGGATTGTCTGAAAAATCGCGATAAACACACTGGCAAGGTAGCCATTCTGGGCTTTTGCCTCGGCGGGCGCATGGCCTATCTAACGGCTGCTCGAAAAGACCCGAGTGCGGCGATTGCTTATTACGGCGTCGGCATTGATGCTGATCTTGATGAAGCAAAGAATATTACCTGCCCAACCGTTTTACATTTTGCCCTGAATGACCAGTTTGTGCCCCAGGAGGCCATAACCCGGATTGAGGAGGCCCTGAAAAGCCATCCTTCGGTGCAAACCTTTACCTATCCTGGTGTAGACCATGCATTTGCCCGCGAAGGGGGCGATCATTATAATCGACCAGCGTCGCTGATGGCTCAGTCCCGGACTTTGCAGGTTCTGCGGGCTGAAATGGGGCCCCATTACGATCTGGCCGCATTATGGGACCTTCACACAAAATATGAATTTGTCGATCGTGATTCACGCTCCACCATGGATACGATGGTGGATGAGCCATATGTGAACCATATGCCCACCATGACCGGTGGCGTTGGCAAGAAGCTATTGCACCGTTTTTATGAATATCATTTCATTCCCAAAAATCCCGCAGACACGTCCCTGGTACCGATTTCCCGAACCATTGGTGTTGATCGGGTGGTTGATGAAATGATTTTTTCTTTTACCCATGACAGCGAAATTGACTGGATGTTGCCGGGCGTGCCACCCACCGGAAAACATGTTGAAATACCGTTGGTGGCCGTGGTCTGTTTCCGGGGTGACAAGCTCTATCATGAGCATATTTACTGGGATCAGGCATCCGTGCTGGTTCAAATAGGATTGCTTGACCCAGAGGGCCTACCGGTGGCTGGCGGTGTGACTGCCAAAAAAGCCGTAGATAAATCGCTTCCCTCCAATGAGTTGATGAAGGAGCTCTGGACCAAAAGCGAAGGCAAGCCCCTTTAGCGTAGAAAGAATATCAGGAGTATAATATGCCAACAATCTTGATTACCGGAGCCAACAGGGGCATCGGGCTGAATCTGACCCGGGTTTTTGCCTCCAAGGGATGGTCTGTGTTTGCCTGTTGCCGACATCCCGAAATGGCGGATAATTTAAATGCGCTGACTG